>USJN01000001.1 GCA_900554945.1 uncultured Coriobacteriaceae bacterium
AGATTCCTCCTAGTATTGTCCCTTGTGCATCATCGCTCAGCTCGCGAATCTTTCGCGCCATCTATGCAGGTCCCGAGAAATCGCTATGATGGGCACATGAGAAAACAAGCCTCGAAAAACGACAATTCGCGCGGAGGAAGCCCATGCGAGCAGCTATGGTCGACCACCTTCGTCTTGGTTGTCGCCTCAACGTTGTGCTGCTTCATGGTGGGCCAAGGGCTCAACTCGAGCACGTCGGTCTATGTCGCCCTCTATGGCGGAACCGCCGCGTACGCTGGCGTTTTGGCAGCCGTGTTTTCGGGAGCGGCGGCCGTCGTGCGCCTGCTCTCGGGGCCGTTGATCGACGGGCGCGGGCGCCGCATCGTGATGCTTTTCGGGTTCGCCGTGCTCATCGTCGGGACCGTCGGCCCCCTGTTCACCCACGACGTCGCGCCCTTCGTGGTGTTCCGCATCCTGCAAGGAGCCGGCTTCTCGGCGGTGACCACCGCGTCGGCGACCGCCGCAGCCGATGCGCTGCCCGCGTCGCGCATGGGGGAAGGAATCGGCTACTACGGGCTTGGCCAGGCGCTTTCCATGTCGGTTGGACCCGCCCTCGCTCTCGCCCTCGTGTCGACCGACCCGCCCGAGAACCTCTTTGTCGGCGTGACCGCAATCGCCGTGGTCGGGCTTTCGATGATTTTCCTCTGCCGTTACGAGAAGCACCCCGAGATGCTGCCCGAGGAAGCGGTCTACCGGCGTAGGCTCGAAGAGGGGGAAGGCGAGGTCGCACGAACGGGAGCAGCCGAGGCGGGCAAGGAGAGCAAGCAGGTCGAGGCGAGCGAAGGTGACAAGCGCGCCGAGGCGGCAGGGGCACTTGAGGCAGCTGGGCGGGCAGGGGCCGCCGAAGCAGTCGAGGCGGCTGAAACGACCACGTCAACCGCGCAGTCCAGGATGGAAGGGCGGCCGAAGCGCGAAAGCATCGCCTCCCGCATCTTCGAGAAACACGCCCTCCCAGGCACGCTGCCCATGATCGTGCTCTCCCCGGCGTTCGGGTTCGTGATCTTCTTCGTCGGCCTGTACGGCGCCTCGCTCGGCGTGGGGAACGCGGGGCTGTTCTACACCCTGTCAGCCGTGAGCATGATTCTCGTGCGCCTAAAATCGGGCGCCTTCATGGACCGCTTCGCGCCCATCAAGATCCTGCCCGTCGCACTGGCGTGCGGCCTCGTCGCGTTTGCCATGCTCGTCGCCTGCGGGACGGTTCTCGACGGCGCACCCGTACGCGATGCGGTGTTCAACCTGTCGGGAATCGTGTACGGCTTCTGCATCGGCATCGCGCTGCCGCTCAACCAGTCGGTGGCGGTGAAGAGCACGCCGCCCGAGCGATGGGGAGCCGCCAACGCGCTTTTCCAGCTTGCAAACGACGTCGGCATCGGGGGCGCCTGCGTGATCTGGGGAATCGTGAACGATTGCTTCGGGTTCCCCGTCACCATCTGCTGCGCGATGTGCTGCATCGCGGCGTCGTACTTCGTCGCGCGAGCCGTTTATCCGAAGGAATAAGTAGGTCACGAACAAAGACGTCCTTGCCGGAAGACGATTTGCCTTGTCCCGTTCGTTCCCAGCAGCAGCACCACGCACCCCGTTCTCGGCGGCAGCACCAAGCGTCCGCGCCCCGTTTGTTTCCAGCAGCAGCACCGCGCGCCCTAGTAGAGCTCGTCGAGGTTGACATGCGCTTTCGCGTCGAAGTCGAACGAGAAGAACTTCTTCTGCCTGAAGCGATCGAGCGCCACAAGCGCGATCATTCCCGCATTGTCGCCGCATGCCGAGAGGGGTGGCAGCACCAGGCGCACACCCGCCTTCGAGCACATCTTCTCGTACGATGCGCGGAGCACGGGGTTCGCCGCGACGCCGCCGCCCACGCAAAGCGTGCGAGCGCCCGTCATCTCGAGAGCGCGCTTCGCCTTCGCCACCTGCACGTCGACCACCGCCGCCTCGAAGCTCGCACAGATATCAGGCACGTTGAGCTCGCGCCCGGCCTCCCGCTCACCGTTGATATAGGTGACGACCGCCGTCTTCAAGCCTGAAAGCGAGAAGCGCAAATCGCCCGAGTGCATCATCGCGCGCGGGAAGGCGATGGCGCGCGGGTCGCCCTTCGCACCGTAACGCGAGATCACAGGCCCGCCGGGGTATCCCAACCCGAGCGCCTTCGCGACCTTGTCGAACGCCTCGCCCACCGCGTCGTCGATGGTGGTGCCGAGCGTTTCGTAGTCGCCCCAGCCCTTCATGTGGACGAGCATGGTGTTGCCACCCGACACGAGCGACACCACGGCAGGTGGGGTGAAATCGGGACACCCGATACGATTGGCGTACAGGTGGCCTTCCAGATGGTTCACGCCGATGAGCGGTACGTCCGCCGCCCACGCCGCGCCCTTCGCGAACGCCACGCCCACAACAAGCGCGCCGACAAGCCCCGGCGCATATGTGACGGCCACCGCGGAAAGATCGCGCCAGCGAAGCGATTTCATCCCGAGGTTTTTCGCCGCGACCTCGAGGCATTCGTCGCATACGCCGCAGATAGCCTCGATGTGCTTGCGGCTTGCGATCTCGGGGACGACGCCACCGAAGCGCGCGTGGAAGTCGATCTGGCTTGCAACCACGTCCGAGGCAAGCGCTCCTTCCCCGTCGACGATCGCCGCGGCGGTCTCGTCGCATGAAGACTCGATCGCCAGGATAAGCGGGCGCGATGCTCCCGCCGCGCCGACGGCAGTCGCCTGCACGTCGTGCGAGGCGTCGACTTGCAGCTCCATACCCGCGACCAGCCGCGATGATTCCTCGGCAGGCTCTGTCGCACCCACGAGAGCCGCCAGATCACCCTGCATGATGAGCGCATCCTCGCGGTCGGAGTAATAGCGGGGACGCGTGCCCACGGGCGTAAGGCCAAGCGCCTTGTAGAGCGCCTGCGCGCCCTCGTTACCCGCGCGGACCTCGAGCGAAACCGTCTGCGCACCGAGGTTGCGCGCGTCGGCCGCAACATGCGCGAGCAGCTCGCGGGCGATGCCGCGGCGGCGCCACGCCGGGTCCGTTCCCACTTTCAGGATCTGCACATCGCCGTCGACCACCCAGCCGCCGGCATACCCCACAAGCGTGCCCACCTCGCCCGGTTTGCCTTCGCTCGCGTACGCCGCCCACCAGGTGCGATCGCGCCGCGGGATCTCGTCGGCCACGAGCGACTCGTTCCACGCATCGCTTCCCATGATGCGCGACTCGAGCGCCGCGACGCACCCCACATGGGAAACGTCGAGCGGCTTGTACGATACTCCCTGCTCATCGGGCGGAGCCACGAGAATAGACTGCTCGTGAAGCGTGGCATGATGCGCAGGCGAGGTCTCCTCGTAAGCGGACGCCTTCCCCACGAGCGAATGGACGAGCGACGGATGGGCCACCGCCTCGGCATCTTGGACGCCCGTGCGAAGGTTCGCATCGGGAACGCCCGGCTTCGCCTCGCCCTCGCGGGCCGCACCTTCGCGAGCCGCGCGGGCACGCTCGTTTTCTTCCGCATCGGACAGGCGCGTGTACACGGGAAGCGCAAACGCCGGGTTATGTCGCGCTGCATCGAACGGGTCGCATTCCCCGCTGCGCCACGCAGCCTGAAGCGCGAGGAGAAGCCCTGCGCCCGTCGGCGTCCACGTACTCTCGGGAAGAGCCTCCCCGCATGGCGCGAACAGGTCGCAATACTTCTTCAGCGCATCCCCCGCAAGGAGAAGCCACTGACCAGGAAGGCTCGCAACAACAAGTTCACCGGAACACGAAAGCTCCTGAGGGCGGGCGGCGTGCTCCGCGCGCAGTTCCGCAGCGCAGCGAGGACTGTTTGAGCACGGAGTATGCCGCCCGGCCTCAGGAGCGCCGGCGTCGGAAGCGCCAGGGGTCGCCGTATCGCATTCCACAAGCTCTTCAGCGGCCAAATCCGCCTTCACGACGCGGTCGGCCCCGAGGCGATGCGCGCCCGCATCGTCGACGAGATAGCGGACGGGATAGACCTCCTTGCGCATAGCGTCGGCCACCACGGCGACCTCGCCGCGTGCGCCAAATTCCCAAACGCCCCAAGCCACCGCGTCGAGCGAGGACACGCCAACAAGCCCCACCTCGAGCGCGCTCGCGATGCCCTTCGCCGTCGCCATGGCGATGCGCACGCCGGTAAACGAGCCGGGGCCGCGGCCGACGCACACGCACGCAATGTCCCCGCGCGCGATCCCTCTTTCGGCGAGTAGCGCATCAATACGGGGGATGAGCTGGGTGTTCGATTGGCGGCGCGCCTCGATTTCAGCATGTGCGACAAGCTCGATCGCGTGCGCTTCCTCGTGAAGCACGCCCACGCCGACGGCAATAACCTCGTTGGCAGTGTCGAAGGCAAGCACGTAGGCGGGTTCGTGACGGGGCGCATCGACGCCAAACGCAGCCGATGCTGGAGATTTCGTTTCGCTCATAGTATGCAATGTTTCCGTTTCAGAGGGAGAATCGTTCGTGCGCATGATAGCGCACCGCGCGCGTCAGTTCAGCTTCGATGACGTTTTCACCAGATGAGAGCGTGAATCGTTCGACCACACACACAGAAGCTGGCGCGCCCTGTCGCCGACGGAGTGAACCCGCACGACGCGGGAGCCGTCGTCGCTGACGGTAATCGAAACATCGAGATAACCGTAGGGCAGCTCCTCGGGGAACTTCTCGCCCCATTCGAGGAACGCGACGCCATCACCTTCGACGAGGTCGTAATAGCCGACGTCTTCCAACTCCGAGGCATCTTCCAGACGGTAAAGGTCGAAGTGGTAGAGCGGAACCGAGCCCGAGGAGTATTCGATCACGATGTTGAAGGTCGGGCTGACCACGTCATCGGTTATTCCCAGGCCAGCCGCGACGCCTTGGACGAACTGCGTCTTCCCCGCGCCCAGATCGCCCGAGAGCACCACGACATCGCCCTCATGGAGATACGGCGCGAGCGTCTGGCCGAGCTTCTTGGTCGCCTCGGTGGAAGTGGTTTTCCGCATGTATGAAAGTCCGTTTGCCATGCGCCCATCATACGCCCTGCGCCAGGCCGACGGAGCAACCCGACAACAAACGCACGAAAGCGCACTTCCTTGGTGCCCTCCGCCGCGCAAGAGGCAAGCACCCCATCTGCCTGAGCCGAATCGCCTTCGATGTTCCGCCATGTTGGGCGCTGCCCCAACTTGCTCAAATGGTCACGAACAAGGAGTTTTGCTCGCCCCGACGCCCGCCCGCGCGATTCACGCTATAGTAAACGAAACGAATCCGCTCGTCGCAGCGCGCATGGTGCAAACACCGCAGCCCATGCGTCGCAAGCGCCCCGATTTGCGCACTGCGAGAGCTCAGGCCGCCGACGCCCGGTCGCGGCGCAGCACGAGAAAGGACCACCATGTACGAACAGCGCATAGAAACGGTTCGCCGCCTCCTCGGCGAGATGGACCTCACGCAGATGATCGTGAGCGACCCGCGTTCCATCCAGTATCTCACCGGCGCTTACGTGGAACCGGGAGAGCGTTTCCTGGCGCTTACGATCGTCGAGGGGAAAGCGCCCGTCCTTTTCTTGAACCGCCTGTTCACAGCCCCGAAATCACTTCCCTGCGAAGTGTTCTCGTTCGACGATGTGGACAACCCGCTTCCCGAAGTGGCAAAGCTCCTGCACGCTGAGGAGACCTGCGGCGTCGACAAGAACCTCGCCGCCCGCTTCCTCGTGCCGCTTATGGAGGCGCATGCGGCGAAGTCCTTCGCCCTGGGGTCTCCCGCCGTCGATGGCGCACGAGCCATCAAAAGCGTCGAGGAGCAGGAGCTCATGCGCGCGGCATCGGCAACAAACGATCAGGCCATGGCACGTTTTCGAGAACTCGTGCACGAGGGTGCGACCGAGCGGGAAATCGCTGATGAGCTCGAGGGGATCTACCGCGAGCTGGGCGCTTCGGGCCATTCCTTCGACCCGATCGTGAGCTTCGGCGCAAACGCGGCAGACCCGCACCATATGCCCGACGACACGAAGCTGAAAGCCGGCGACGTCGTGCTGTTCGACGTGGGATGCCGCCAAGACGAGTACTGCTCGGACATGACGCGCACGTTCTTCTGGAGCGAGCCGACCGCCAAGCAGCGCGAGGTATACGAGCTGGTGCGCCGCGCAAACGAAGCAGGCCGTGCGGCGGTGCATCCCGGTGCGCGCTTCTGCGACATCGACAAGGCGGCGCGCGATGTCATCGCCGAAGCCGGCTACGGCGAGTTTTTCACCCATCGCTTGGGGCACCAAATCGGCCTTGACGAGCACGAACCGGGCGACGTGTCATCGGTTCACGACGAGGAAGTCCAGGTCGGGATGTGTTTCTCCATCGAGCCTGGAATCTATCTGCCAGGCGAGTTCGGCGTGCGCATCGAGGACTTGGTGTGCGTGACCGAAGGCGGCTGTGAGGTGCTCAACAGCTACCCCCGCGAACTTGCAGTGCTAGGCCCTCGATAGCCCAGGAAGCAGTCCTACTTCCCCGCCATCTTCTCGGCGGCCTCCACCACATGCGCCATGGTGACGCTCGTCGTGACGGTGCCGATACCGCCGGGAACAGGGGTAATGGCGTCAACAATGGGCTCGACCTCGTCAAAATTCACATCGCCGCACAGCGTGCCGTGCGAATCGAAGTTGATGCCCACATCGAGCACCGTCTGCCCTGCGCGGAAATATTCCTTGCCGAACGCGTGCGCACGACCCACGGCGCAGATGACGATGTCGGCCGTCCGGCACAGCTCGGGCAGGTTCTCGGTGCGCGAATGGCAGATGGTGACGCTCGCATTGCGGCGCAGGAGCATCATCGAGACGGGCTTGCCCACCACAAGGCTTCGACCGATAACCACAACATGCTTTCCCACCAGGGGAATCTTATAGAAGTCGAGGATCTCCACGCACGCCTGCGCCGTGCAGGGAGGGAAGCCGTCACTCGAGTCGGTGAACACGGAAGCAAGCGACGCAAGCGAGATGCCGTCGATGTCCTTCTCCGGCGAAAGCATGTTGCACAGCGCTTTCTCGTCGAGAAAGCTCGGCAGGGGGCGAAACATGAGACAGCCGTGCACAGTTTTGTCGTAGTTGATGGACTGCAGCGTCGCCTGCACGGCGGCCTGCGGAGCCAGGTCGTCAAGCACGTAGGGCTTGGTGGAAAGCCCCAGGCTGGCGGCGCGCTTCTTCGCGGTGCGCTCGTAGGACAAGTCGTCGGGCCGCTCCCCCATGCGCACGAGCGCGAGCGTGGGCTCGACGCCGCGCGATTTGAGCGCCTCGATGCGATTGCGCAGGTCGACCGCCATATGATCGACGACCGGTTTTCCTTTGAGAAGCGTTGCCATAATCCACCTTAACCCTTAAGGGCCCTTATCTACGAAACTTCCTTGACGACGAAATCGAACAGCTCGTCGCAACGCTCGCGCGTCGTTGACGCGATCGCCGAAGCCTCCTCGCGAACGCGGCGCGCCCTGTCGGCGTCGTCCATCGAAGCCGCGTTGATGTACACGTTCAAGCTCGCTCCGTCGACCGCCGCTCGGGCGAACGCGGCCGAAACCCCCGCGTCCGACCTGGCCATTCGGCTGCCATGGTGAGCCAAGTAGTCGGCATGGTCGACCACGCGCGCCACTGTGCGCATGATATCAAGCGGCACCTCAGTCGCCCCGACAAGCGCCCGCCGGATCGCCTCCTGCTTCGCCGCAAGCTCTTCTGGCGTGCCCTTCGGCATGTGATACGCCGCCGCAAGCGGCTCGAACGCGCGCGCATCGACGTCGACAAGCTCGATTAGGCGGGAGCGAAGCCCCTCAAGCTCGTCGAGGTGACGCATGACTTCGCCCTCGACCTCGGCATACGTCTTCTTCCCCACCGTGAGGTTGCCCACCATGGACGCGAGCGCCGCGGCGAGCGCGCCGACGTACGCCGACGCCCCGCCCCCGCCGGGAGCGGGGGCCGCGGACGCAAGATCTTCAACGAAACGGGTGTCTACCATAAAAGCCTCTTCCTCGTTTCAAGCCCTCAAACCGATAGGGCGATTAGGGTACGGTAACCCACCATTGTTTCGAGCATGCAACGACTGCCGCGAGCGCTCGTGCACCGCCGCACGAGCACAGGGCCGCCGAAGCGGGCGTTCCTTAGAACAGCCCCGTGATCTTTCCGGTCTCGTCGACGTCGATCTTGAAGGCGGCAGGCGATTTGCCCAGGCCCGGCATCGTCATGATGTTGCCCGTGAGCGCCACCACGAACCCGGCGCCAGCGCTCACCTTGACGTCGCGCACGGTGATGCGGAACCCACGCGGCGCGCCGAGCTTCTTCTGGTCGTCGCTGAAGCTGTACTGGGTCTTCGCCATGCACACGGGCATATCGCCGAAACCGAGCTTCTCCAGTTTGGCCAGCTCCTTTGCCGCCTTGGCATCGAAATCCACCCCATCGGCGCGGTAGACGCGCACAGCGATCGCCTCGATCTTCTCGCGCAGGCTCAAATCGCTGTCGTAGGCGAACTGGAACGTGTCGGCGCCGCGACCGGCCTCGTCGCCCTCGTTGCACAGGCGCACGACCTCGTCGGCCAGCGCCAGGCCGCCTTCGCCGCCCTTCGCCCACACCTCGGAGAGCGCCACGTTCACGCCCAGCTCGCGGCACTTGTCCTCGACAAGCTTCAGTTCGGCCTCGGTGTCGGTCGGGAAGCGGTTGATCGCGACCACGCAGGGCAAGTTGAACACCTGGGTGATGTTCTCCACATGCTGCAGCAGGTTGGGAAGGCCCGCCTCGAGCGCCTCGAGGTTCTCCTCGTTGAGCTCGTCTTTCGCCACGCCGCCGTGGTTCTTAAGCGCGCGAACCGTGGCAACCACGACCACGGCGTCGGGCTTCAAGCCCGTCAAGCGGCACTTGATGTCGAGGAATTTCTCCGCGCCCAGATCGGCGCCGAAGCCTGCCTCGGTGATGGCGTAGTCGCCGAGCGCCAAAGCCATCCGCGTCGCCATGATGGAGTTGCAGCCATGCGCGATATTGGCGAAGGGGCCACCGTGGATGAACGCGGGCGTGCCCTCGAGCGTCTGCACGAGGTTCGGCTTGAGCGCGTCCTTGAGCAGCGCGGCCATGGCGCCTTCGGCGTGCAGGTCGTGAGCGGTGACGGGCTGGTCGTCGAAGGTGTAGCCCACCACGATGCGGCCGAGACGCTCCTTCAGGTCGGTAATGCTGGTTGCCAGGCAGAAAATAGCCATGACCTCGGACGCCACGGTGATGTCGAAGCCGTCCTCGCGGGGCACGCCGTTGGCTTTGCCGCCGAGGCCATCGACGATGTTGCGCAGCTGCCGGTCGTTCATGTCGACCACGCGCTTCCACGTGATCTTGCGCACATCGATGCCGAGCTGGTTGCCGTTGTGGATATGGGCGTCAAGCATTGCCGCGAGAAGGTTGTTCGCGGCACCGATGGCGTGGAAGTCGCCCGTGAAGTGCAAGTTAATATCTTCCATGGGAACGACCTGGGCATATCCGCCGCCTGCAGCGCCACCCTTGATACCGAACACGGGTCCCAGGCTCGGTTCGCGCAAAGCGACCATCACGTTCTCGCCGCGCTTCGCGAGCGCATCGGCCAGGCCGACCGTCGTGGTGGTCTTGCCCTCGCCCGCCGGCGTGGGGTTGATCGCCGTCACGAGCACAAGCTTGCCCGGCGTATGCTCGTTCTCGCGCAGAAGGTTGTAGTCGACCTTCGCCTTGTACTTGCCATACATCTCGAGATACTTGTCGTCGATACCCGCCTTCTCGGCAATCGCGTCGATGCGCTGAGGCTGCGCAGCCTGTGCGATTTCGATATCACTTTGCATGTCGACCCTTCCCTTCAGGTTTCACTTTCCCGTCTTGGTGCATTCAGCATACACAAGCCGCAGCCCAACGAGCGTCAGGTCAGGCTGGACGGCGGAGATGGTACGCGAGTGCTCGGCAATGAGAGGCGCGAGCCCGCCCGTCGCAACGACCGGAGCGTCGTATCCAAGCTCCTCGACCACGCGGCGCACGAGTCCGTCAGCGCGATCGGCCTCACCGTAGACGATGCCCGCCTGCAAGGCCTCCTCGGTGTTGCGCCCGATGGCATGGCGAGGGTCGACCAAATCGATCGCAGCCAAGCGTGTAGCATGGGAAAACAGCGCCGACGCACCCGTCTGGACGCCTGGCGCGATGATGCCGCCCAGAAAGCGCCCCTGCTTGTCGACCACCTCGATGTTGGTCGCCGTGCCGAAGTCGACGACAATGACCGGCGCGCCGAACAGCTCGCGCGCCGCGACGGCGTCAGCCACGCGGTCCGAGCCGATTTCACGCGGATTGGGGTAGTCCGCATCGAAAAGCGAACCCGCCGTCTTCGCCGAGCACACGACGGTGCTCACGCCCGCCAAATCCTGCACCGCGCGCGTCCATGCCCCGGTGAGCTGGGGAACCACCGACGCGAGCGCCGCACCCGTGATGTCGCCCGCCCGAAGGTTCTCGGACTGGAGAAGCGGCAGGAGCTTCACGCGCAGCTCGTCGGCGGTATGGTCGCGGTTGGTGGCGACGCGCCAAATGCGGTCGAGGTTTTCCCCCTCGTAGATGCCGATGGCGGTCTGGGTGTTCCCCACGTCGATGACAAGTAACATGATTTTGACAGTCTCCCTTCGCCGTGCGCGGCAAACGCGAATTGTCTATAGTGTTAGCTGGCATGATACTACCAGGAAAAGGCGCCCGAAGACGCCGCGAGCGCTGCCCGAGCGCGAACGGCGACGGCGGCAAGCGCCCAGAAGAACAACGAGGAGGAAGGCCATGTCCGATGCGTCCGCACGCATTCTCGTAGTCGACGACGAACCCTCCATCACGGAATTCGTCGGGTACGCACTTCGCAAGGAAGGATTCTCCGTCGACGTGGTCGACAACGGCGAGGATGCCCTTTCTCGCGCGATGAAAAACGACTACGACCTGTTTGTTCTCGATATCATGTTGCCGGGAATCGACGGCTACGAACTCTGTCGGCGGCTTCGCGCGCACACTTCGTCCCCCGTGCTATTCCTCTCCGCGCGCGACTCCGAGCTCGACAAGGTCGTCGGTCTTGAAATCGGCGGCGACGACTACCTGTCAAAGCCCTTCGGCGTGCGCGAGCTGATTGCGCGCGTTCGCGCCCTTTTACGCCGCAGCCAGAGCGAGGATTTCGCGAAGGGGTCGAGCGCCATCACCGCCGGAGGCATCACCTTGAACGAGGATGCGCACACCGCGACCGGTGACGCGGGCGACATCGATTTGACCCCGCGCGAGTTCGAACTGCTCGCGGCGCTGATGAAGAACGCAGGCAAGGTCGTTTCCCGCGAGGATCTACTGCGCGATGCATGGGGCTGGGAATACCTCACGGAAACGAAGACAGTCGACACGCACATCAAGCGGCTGCGTGATAAGATTTCGAGCGCCGGGTACGATTCCGGCCTTGTGGAAACGGTCCGCGGCTACGGATATAGGTTCAAGAAATAAAGCAACTGCAGACATATTTCGCGCTTCTCGCAACGCTGTTCGCCATCCTTGCGGCGGCCTTCGCAATCGCGGTCTCGCACTTCGCGTTCGGACTGAGGCCCCTGGCGTTTTTCCTTCTGGTGCCCGTCGCTGTGTTCACGTTCGCCTTTAGCCTGCTCATTGGGCATTTCATCTCCGAGCCGCTCACCCGCTTGGCAGCGCGCCTTCGCGATTTCCGCACGGGAGACCCCGCGCCGGCGACTGTTCCCATCGATGGGCGCATCGAGGAAGTCGATCGGCTTACGGTGAGCGTGAACAGGCTTTCCGAGACCATCCGGACGCAGCAGGAAAGCCTCGCCTCGCGCGAAAGTCGCGAGAGCACGTTTGTGAGCGATGTGGCACACGAGCTGCGCACCCCGCTCACCGCGATTCGGGGGAACGCCGAGATGCTATCGGACCCCGACCTGCCGCCCGCGATGCGTGAGAAGTTCACGGGCATCATCGTGGAGGAGAGCCGCCGCCTCTCGAACCTGGTGAACGACCTGCTTGCGCTGCAGCGGCTGGAAAGCGGCAACATCGCGACCGAGTTCTCGCGCGTCGATTTGGGGCAGGTGGCACGCGAAGTGGTGGACTCCCTTTCGCCGCTTTTGCGCGAGAGGGAGGCAAACTGCCAGGTCATAGGCGAGGCGCCCGACGTGCTCGGCAACCGCGACCGGTTAAAGCAGGTCGTGTTCAACTTGGTGGAAAATGCGAGCCGCTTCATCGAGCCGGGCGGGCATATCACCGTCGAGCTCATGGGAGCGAGAGGCAACTCTGTGCTCTCCGTGCGCGACGACGGCTGCGGCTTAGGCGATGCCGACCCGAAGCTTCTGTTCGACCGCTTCTATCGAGGCGACCCGTCGCGCAATCGTGGCACGGGAGGTACGGGGCTCGGACTCGCCATCGTGAAGTCCGTCGTCGATGCGCACGACGGCACGGTCGAGGCGTTCAACCTTCCCGACGGAGGCGCCTGCTTCCTCGTGGCTATCCCCTCGATTGCGTAAGAGCGGTTCGAGGCAAATCGGCAATGCCTTGAACCGCGCCCGCAAGACGGCTAAACCTCGGCTTGCTTATACCTCGTAGAGCACAGCGCCGCTGGTGAGGCCGCCGCCGAAGGCCACGAGAATCACCTTGTCGCCCTTTTGGATGCGCCCCGATTCGTATGCGTCGGAAAGCGCCATTGGCACGCAGGCGGAAGAAGCGTTCCCGCGATCGCCGATGGAAACCTGGAAGCGGTCGAGCGAAAGTCCGCAGCGCTTGGCGGCGTACTTGATGATGCGCTCGTTTGCCTGATGAGGCACGATAAGCTTCACGTCGTCGATGTCCACGTCGGCACGCTTGCACACCTCGTCAATGGCGTTGCCCATCGCATTGGCCGCGAACTTGAAGATGGTCTGCCCGTGCATGAAAAGGGACTGGCGAGGACGACCAGCGGCGACCGCCTCGGTCACGCCAAGTTCCTCGTCGATGCGCGCATTGCCCGGGTCACCCGCAACGGCAGCTTCCTTCGAGATGCCGTTCACGCCGAAGGGCTGAGGGGAATCGAACGCAGAGGGGCAGGTGAGCGCGTTGGTGTCGTCATCGTCGTTCTTCATGAAGGTAGCAAGCACGCCCGCACGGCCCTCGTCCCATTCGACCACGGCAGCCCCGCCGCCATCGCCGAAGAGCACGCAGGTCGTGCGGTCCTCCCAGTTGGTGATGCGCGTCAGGCGCTCGGAGCCGATCACGAGCGCACGGCGAACCCCGTTGCGACGGCCAGCGCCCGCAACGCCCGCCGCGCTTGCCGCCATCATGGATTCCGCCACGCTCATCGCGTAGATGAAACCCGAGCACGCGGCGTTCACGTCGAAAGCCACGGCGTTCACCAGGCCCAGGCGACGACGGACAAGCGCCGCGCACGAGGGCACGAGCACGTCGGGCGTGCAGGTGGAATACACCACAAGGTCAATGGACTCGGGATCGATAGGAGCCTCGCAATAGCCGCCTTCGACAAGGCCCATCGCCTGACGCGCGGCAGCTTCAGCCAGATCGACGTTCGTTTCCTCAACGGCGATGCGACGGGATTTGATGCCCGTGCGCGTGGTGATCCACTCGTCGCTCGTGTCGACAAGCTGGGTAAGGTCGTCGTTCGCGACGGCGAGCGCGGGAAGGGATTTCCCGCAACCGATGATTGCGCAGCCCACTAGTCACTCCCTCATAGAAAGCGCAGGCGAAAATCGCCTGCGCATGATGATTGCTTGTTTCCAAGCGATTATAGCACGCACCCCAAATGTGCGCGAAATGGGTATTTAGCGAACCGCAGCCTTCACGGCGCGAGCACACGCGACGGCAGCGAGGATCTTCAGCACGTCGACCACCACGAAGGGCGCCACGCCAGCGAGGAACGCGGCTTCAGGCGAGATGCCCATGACAAGCATCAGCTGCAGCCAGCCGCAGAAGTACGCGATCGCGGTGAACACGAGGCCTGCAACGATTTCGGCGGCGGCGTTCTTCAGGAACGCAACGAAACCGCGCTGCTCGGAGGCGCCGGCCTTGTCGGCTGCGCCCATGCGGCGACGCAACACGTAGAGCAGCCCCGCGGCAGCAGCGACGCCGAAGATGTAGCCCCACAGAAAGCCGCCGGTCGGGCCC
The DNA here is from genome assembly GCA_900554945.1 of uncultured Coriobacteriaceae bacterium. GTDB lineage: Bacteria > Actinomycetota > Coriobacteriia > Coriobacteriales > Eggerthellaceae > Ellagibacter. Next base: position 14,141 of record USJN01000001.1, read on the forward strand.
ATGAGCTTGGCGATTCCGCCGCTCATGCCGGAGAACACCGGCAGGCCGATGGCGCCGAGCGCGAGATACAGCACGATGGCGGCGATGCACTCCTTCGGGGAGAGCATCACGATGGCGAAGGTGATGGCGAACATTTGCAGCGTGAAAGGAACCGGGCCGAGCGGCACGGTAACCCAGGCGGACACCGCCATGATGGCGACGGCCAGGCCCACAAACGCGATAGAGCGGGTGCGCGACGCCGCGCCGGCGCCCTTCTTAACTTGTTCCACTTGCTGTACCTCTTTCGGGTCAGATGACAATAATGTTGAAACTCTACCAGTCAACTTCGAATTACGTGGTTCGAACGCGGAATTCCACAAGAAAGCTAGCTTACCCAGGGCTTGCTGCCCGCTCACCCCAGCCCAGGGCTTCGGCGCCCCGCCGCCCCAGCGCCTTGGCACTCCTCACGGCAACAAGCGACATGCAGCCCTCGGGACGCGCGCAAGACGCCTAGTACTTCGAGGTAATCTTCCCGCTCTCGACGTCCTTCAAGCGACGCATCTCGATTGCAATGAAGATGGCGACCGTGAAGATGGCGAGGAAGTCCGCCACCGGCGTCGCGATATAGAGGGCGTCCAAGCCCGTGAACTGCGAGAACCAACCAGGAAGCACTTCAGGCAGCCAGAACATGAGCGGCAAGAGGAACAGCACCTGACGCGTGAGCGAGAGGATCGTCGACTTCATCGGCTGGCCGGTCGCCTGGAAGTAGTTCGAGCCCACAATCTGGAAGCCCACGAAAGGAAGCATGAGCAGCTGGACCTTCAGCGCGAAGATGGTGAACTCGGCGAGCGACGCGTTCGTGATGCCGAACAGGCCCACGATCTGGTTCGGGAACAGGTGCACGAGCACCCACATCATAACGGCGAGCGAGGTGGCGAACGCCACACCCAGCCAGAGCGTCTTGCGCACGCGCGCGATAATCTTCGCGCCGTAGTTGAACCCGAGCAGCGGCTGGATAGCAATCGAGACGCCGACGAGCGGCATCACCGTGAACATGGCGATGCGCTGCACGACGCCGATGGAGGCGAGCGCGCCCTCGGCGCCGATAGCGCTCGCACTGCCGTACTTCACCAGCAGGAAGTTTACGGCGAAGTTCACGACCGCGGCACCTGCCTGAACGGCAAAGCTCGCAAGGCCGAGTGAGAGGATGGCGCGGATGATCTTCGCGTGGGGACGCATGCAGTGCAGATGAAGCTTGAGCGGCGCGTTCTTTGTGAAGATGAAAAACCACAGCACCGAGACGCACGACGCAGCTTGGCCGATCAGCGTGGCGTAAGCGGACCCAGCGACGCCCCAGCCAAGCTTCAGAACGAAGATATAGTTGAAGATGGTGCACACCACCGCGCCGATAACCATGGTCAGAAGCGCGCGGTTGGGGGCGCCCGCCGTGCGGATGAAGTTGTTCACGCCCATGCCGATCATCTGCAACACGAAACCGAAGCTCAGGATCTGGATGAACGTCGCAGCGTACGGACGCACCTCGTCGGTCGCGCTCGAGAAGGTAAGGAACGCATCGAGCAGCGGCGGGTATGCTGCGATGGCGGCGATGATGATCCAGAGGATAATGCCAAGCGTCACGGTGTTGCCAAGGCTAACCTCCGCATCCGCTTTGCGCCCTTCGCCCAAACGTAGTGCGGCAAGCGCGTTGCCGCCGTTGCCGACAAGCATCGCGAGCGCCATGAACACGATCATGAGCGGCGCTGCGACCGTTGCCGCCGACAGGCCGATTTCCCCCATCGCCTGCCCGAGGAAGATGGAGTCGATCAGGTTGTACGCCGCGTTCACCAGCATGCCCAGGATAGCGGGAATAGCGAACTCGGTGATGAGCCGCGGAAGGGACGCCGTGCCCATACGGGCGACGCGATCATTGCCCTGCGGCTTGCGCGCGGGAGTTCCTTTAGGAGAAGAGGGGGTGCCCACCGAGGTTTCGGGTGTCGATTTCAAGGATTGGCCACGTTGTTCTTCTTGTGCCGTCATATGCATACCTCATGCTTCAATCGTCTCATTTGCCATTTTTCGGAAACACACGATTGTATGCATATCTGCGCATAAGAAGGAACAGTTTATCACGCCCACCGCGCGAAAGCGACGGCAAACGGAAGGCGAAATGGGAAGGCGGGGAACCCGAAGCGGGCCACGCAAGACGAGGAGCGCGCCATGGAGTATGCAAGATGAGGCGTGCGCGCGGGCCATGCATGCTGCGACGTGCACCACGACCACGCACAACACGACGTGCACTGTGGCGCTCGGCTCGCTAAAGCAGGTGCACCTCGCCCGAAGCAACGGCTTTCGTCTCGCCGTCTTCCAGTCGGAGGAGCAGCCGCCCGGACGCATCGACCCCGCGCACCGTGCCCTCGCAAACGACATCTCCCAGCTGGTTGGCCATACGGACGAAACGCCCCTCGAGCATCGAATGCTCGGCGAACTCGCCCGAAAGCGCTGCGAACCCGCCGTCGCACCAGCGGCGATACAGGGGCTCGAACTCGTGGAGAACCGCATCGCCCACGACGTTGATCGCAGCTTCGCGCTCGCAGGTGAACCCGAAGCCAAGGTCGGCCAGATACGCCGGCGCGTTCTTCCCGCCGACTTCCATCGCGTCCTCGGGCGGCTCGACGTTCACACCGATTCCCACGCATATCCCACCTGCATGGACCTCCGAGGAGATGCCGGCGAGCTTGGAGAAGAGGCCTTTGATGCTTGCAAGCTTCTCTTCCCCCGCCTGGAGCCCCTGAGTTTGGCGGGGATGCGCCACGCGCAGTTCCGCAGCGAAGCGAGGACTGTCTGAGCATGGCGTATTCTCGCCGAACTCAGGGGTGGTATCGCAGGTTGACGAAGGCGCGCAGGCCTCGCATTCCTCGCCCACCAGCACGACGTCGTTCGGCCACTTGATGCAGATGCGGCGCGTCTGATCGTCCACGACAAGGCTCGCTAGCGCGCGGCGCACCGCGATTGCGACGACGAGCGCCAGCGTGGGAAGCTCGCGCATGTCGACCTCGGGACGCAGAAGAATCGACTCGTACATGCCGCCGCGAGGGCTCTTCCATGCACGGCCCTGTCGCCCATAGCCGCCAGTTTGACGATATGCCCTGATGGCGAGCCCTTCCGGTTCACCATCCTCAATCGCACGCTTAATCACCTCATTGGTGGAGCCCACCGATTCGAGCACCTGCAAGCGAAACACCGCACCGCTCCCTTTCCCGCGTCATCTTCCTCACGCATTATGCCCGAAAACGGCGGGTTGTGCAGCTTGCTCGCGTATAATGGCAGCCATGGAAAACCGCAGCGACATACTCCATCAGCTTTTGAATATGGGCGAAGCCATGCTTTTGGCAGGTGCCGAAGTAAGTCGCGTTGAGCGCACGCTCTCGAACGTCGGGCACGCCTACGGCGCGAGCGCCATGAACGTGTTCGCTATCACGGCGACGCTCGTGGTCACCATGGAATTCCCCGACGGCGAGCGTCTCACGCAGTCGCGGCGTATCATCGGCCCGGGCACCACGGACTATCGCGTCGTCGCAGCCTTCCACAAGCTGGGGAAGCACTGCTGCAAGCAAACGCCCTGCGCAGACGAACTGGCCGCGAGCATCAAACGCTGCACCGAGCAGCCGCCCGACCGCATAACCTTCTTCTTGGGAAGCATCTTCGCCGCCGCGGGCTTCGCCGTGTTCTTCGGAGGGTCGTCAATCGACGCGTCCTTCGCGGCGCTGTTCGCCGTGGTCATCTGCCTTCTGCAGGAAACGCTCGCGCCGCGCTGCCCCAACATGCTCGTGTTCAACCTGCTGTGCTCGTTCATCGCCGGCGTGGGAACCTGCGCGGCGGTCGAGTTCGTCGAAGCGCTGGCACCCGGCGCGTTTGGGGCGAGCGTTGCGGGCGCAAACGCCCTTCAGGGCGCGAGCTCGGTTATCCACCTTGACAAGATTCTCATCGGGGAAGTCATGCTGCTCATCCCCGGCATCTTTATGACGAACGCGATTCGCGACATGCTCGTAGGCGACACGGTTGCGGGGTCCATGCGCTTCGTGGAGACGATGCTTTGGGCGATCGCTTTGGCAGGCGGCTTCATGACCGCCATCTTCCTGTTCGACGCGAGCCACAACGTGGGCCCTGGCCTGGGACTCGATTGGGTGGGCATCGCCACGCAGCTCGTGGCGGCGCTCTTCGGCGCGGCAGGGTTCGCGATGATCTTCCACCTTCCCCGCAAGTACCTGCTCGCCGCATCAATCGGCGGCATCCTCAGCTGGGCGATCTATCTGGCCGTCGGGTTTGCGGTATCGGGCGTGTTCTTCCCCGCCCTTGTGGCAAGCGCGTTTTCTGCCCTTTACGCCGAGGCGCTCGCCCGCTGGCGTGACATCCCGTCGCTGCTGTTCGTGATTCCCGCTGTCGTGCCGCTCATCCCCGGCGCGCCGCTGTACTACGCGATGAGCTTCGCCGTGGCATCCGACTGGACGCAAATGGCGTCCTACGCAATGAGGACGGGGCAGTTTGCCCTGGGAATCGCCGCCGGCATGTGCGTGACCTGGCTGTTCGCAAGCCTCTTGAGGCCCAAATCGCGATAGGGAGTCCACTTATCAAGCGAGGAAGGGAGACCTGCCAGAAATCGGGTGGTTTTCATCATCTGGAAGGGGCGAGGTGGGTAATGGGAAGGGCATCTCGGGCGCTTGCACTAATTCGACCTGGTCTTTTGGTCCTGCGTTGCGAGGAGACATCATAGGGTGGGCTGGATTGGGCGGCAAATTGCCTGCCAGATGATGAAAACTGCCGATTATCTGGCAGTTACCCCCTCATTTTCTGCCCACGCGCTGCTAGCAAGGGGCTTCTGTGGGGAATGGGAGCCGCGACGCTCTTGCAGATCGCCCCCGGCCCCATCGCATTCCCTTCTTGCTGCTTTTTCCGTTTCGGGCTATGCCCAGCCCACTCCCAAGCTGGTTTGCACCCGAACATCCAAGCAAAAATCAGCGTTCATCGAATCCGCGCGGACGATTTTTGCTTACTGAGCGCTTCTTTCGGGTCGACGTTGCGCAGCAAGTCGGGATTCTCGAAAAGCGACGTGCATATGAGACTTTCGCGCGACAAAGCGTTTTCTGCAAAGCCCAACGCATTTTCGTAGAATGCAACCAAAAAGCTGTCATCAGGCATAACACCCGCAGCGACGTTACGGTACATCGCCCGCACGAGGGCATCGCGATAAAAACGCGCATGCTTCTCGAAGGGATCATTGGTCACGCTGAAGCCCAGGTAGTTCAAGTAAAGCTCAGAGAAAACCGCCACAGTGCGCGTATTGCCTTCAGTGAACGGGTGGATTTGCCAGATGAAAGCGACAAAATGGCAGAAGCTCTTTAGCTCATCGCCGGAAAAGGTCGTATATGCCTTCGCCGACTCGTTCGCGAAAGCGCCGTGCAGCGACATATCGTAGGCCATCGGATCGGCGTAGAGCACGCTGTCGCCGTTGAGAACCTCTTCCTGCTTCACCATGCGCTCGGTCTTGAATTGCCCGGGACGGTAGACATTTGGATCGAGATCCTGAAAGAGATGTCGATGAATCTTGGGGAGAATATCAGGCACAAGGCAGAATGCACCTCGTTCGAGCAGCTCTGCAATGCGCTGACTCACGAGATCGGCTTCCGCACTAGCCCCATCTAAGCCATTCGCGTGGTGCGCCCGCACGAGCTCGCCGGTTTCGGCAAGTGTCGCCTCCCCCTTGATATACGAAGCCGCAACTTCGCGCAGGTAGCGAGAAACCGTAAGACCATCGACGTCTTGCAGACCAATAGCGACTGCCCAATAATGTCTGCGCGAGGACTCGGAAACATGCTCGCAGGCTTTCTCGTAATCGAAGTTGTCCAGGCCGTCGGCGGTCATAGCCCCCCTTTGGAAACGACGGGTTCCATAGCGCACCCATTGTACCGCACGCTGGTTTTGAGTTTACGTTCGAGATGCCGCGGCCAGAAAACGAAGCGCTGCAGACTTTGCTTTCCGGCCGCGGCCTCGATCTTTTCCCACATCATTTGCTTGCTTCCTCGCTCGCAGAATGCAAGCAATCCCGCCATCGAGGTGCGCGGTGGCGGGATTGCTGATTGGGGAAACTCAAGCGGGCCGTGCTTACAGCTTCACGGCGTGGCCGACGCGTTGGTCTTCGGGGACGCTCGCGACGGGCGCGCCATCGGCGAGAACGTGGTTAGGGGAAATCTCGAGCAGGGGTTTCACCACGAAGTCGCGCTCGCAGATGCGCGGATGCGGCAGCGTGAGCACGTCGTTGTCCACCACGTAGAGCTGGTAGTCCAAGATGTCGACATCGCACGTACGCGGGCCGTTCTCGCTTTCGCGCACGCGGCCCAGGCTGTTCTCGATCGCGTGCAGATACTCCAGCAGCTCCTTCGGCGCCACGCCCGTGCGCATGAGCACGACGGCGTTCACGAACGGCTCCTGATCAAGATAGTACGCAGGCTCGCTTTCGTAGTAGCTCGACACGTCGACGATCTGCGAGTCGGGAATCATGCACAGTTGGCCGATTGCGTGCTCGATCTGGGCAATCTTACCCTCGCGCTCCTCGCCAGGCTCCGCCACGAGCGCCACGTTGCAACCCAGGCCCAGGTAGCAATACGGGCGCAAATCCTTCAGCGCCTTCAGGGTTTCCTCCACGTTATGGGCGCGCACCACACCTGCGCCCAACTCGCACGCCATGAGCGCCTCTGCAGCCGACGCGCGATCGCGATCGTGAGGGTCCTCGATTCCGTAGGCCTTGCCGATGTAGCTCTTGCGAGAGACCGCGACCATCGAAGGGTAGCCCAGACGCGCGATCTCGTGGAAGTTGCGCATGAGTTCCATCGTCTGCGAGGCGGTCTTGCCGAACCCAGGGCCCGGGTCGAGGCAGATGCGGTCGTGCGCAATGCCCGCCGCTTCCAGTTCTGCCGCGCGTTTTGCCAGGTAATCGCGCACTTCAACGACGACATCGTCATAGACGGGATCGTCTTGCATGGTGCGCGGCTCGCCCTTCATGTGCATGACGACGAGGCCCGCATCGCAAGAACGCGCGACCTCAACCATCGCGGGGTCGCGAAAACCCGACACGTCGTTGATGATGGCGGCGCCCGCCTCCACACAGGCGCGCGCAACCTCGGCGTGGCGCGTGTCGATGCTCACGCAGATGCCCGCCCGGGCGAGCTCGCGGACAACCTCGACCGTGCGCGAGAGTTCTTCTGCGACCGACACCTCGGCGGAGCCGGGACGCGTGGACTCGCCGCCCACGTCGATGACCTTCGCACCCTGCTCAATCATGCTCTTCGCGTGCGCAATCGCAGCGTCGTGCGTGTTGTGCTCTCCCCCGTCGGAGAACGAATCGGGCGTGACATTCAAGATGCCCATCACGATGGGCATCTTGACGTCGAAGCTATACGAGGCACATTGCCAATTCACGTATGCGCTCCTTAGTGTTTGCTATCCTTGTCGTCTTTGCCATTGTCGGCATGGTCGCCATGAGCGATGTCGCGGAAACCAGCCTCAAGATCGTTCAAGATCCCATGGGGCGTGAACGCGTCGGTATGTTTCGCCTCCATGTTGGTCGGTGCACCGTCGGAACCGCCCACATCACTGCCGCCCATCGCGTCAGCATTCCAATTCGGGTCGGCGAGCTTGGCGTCACGCGCGCGGGCCTCGGCCTCTTCGCGATCCTTCTTCGCGATGATCTCGTCCTCGTGCTCGAGATACTCGCTCCAGCGGTTGTCGAGAAGCGCTTGGCATGCGGCACCGTCGATCGTCTCGCGCTCGAGAAGTACGCTCGCCATGAGGTCCATCTGATCACGATGCGAGCTCAGGATCTCGTAGGCGCGGTCATGCGCCCCCTTCATGATGCGTGCAACCTCGTCGTCGATGCGGCGCGCCGTCTCCTCGGAGTAATCCTGCGTGTTGCCGTAGTCGCGACCGAGGAATACCTCGTGGTTGGGCTGGCCAAACACCTGCGTGCCGAGCGCTGCGGACATGCCGTACTGCGTCACCATCGCGCGCGCCATCTTCGTCGCACGCTCGAGGTCGTTGCTTGCGCCCGTGGTTACGTCGTCGCAGAAGATTTCCTCCGCCACACGGCCGCCCATGAAGACCGCCAGCTCGTCGAGCATCTCGCCCACGGTGTTCAGCACCTTGTCCTCCTTAGGGATGGACAGGGTGTAGCCGAGCGCGCGACCACGGGAGATGATCGAAATCTTGTGCACCGGGTCGGCATGCGGAAGCAAATGCCCCACGAGGGCATGGCCGCTCTCGTGGTAGGCGATGGTGTGCTTGGTGACCTCGTCCATCACGCGGCCCTTGCGCTCGGGGCCGGCGATGACGCGCTCCATAGACTCGTTCACTTCGCGCATCGTGATGATCTTCTTGCCGCGGCGCGCGGTCAGAAGCGCGCTCTCGTTCATGAGGTTCATCAGGTCAGCACCCGTGAAACCAGGCGTGAGCTGGGCAATTCTCTTCAGGTCGACGTCGGAGCCAATCGGCTTGTCCTTCGCGTGGACCTGCAGGATGCGCTCGCGGCCGCGCACGTCGGGGGCGTCGACCACGATCTGGCGGTCGAAGCGACCGGGGCGAAGGAGCGCTGGGTCCAGAATGTCGGCGCGGTTGGTCGCCGCGATCAGGATGACGGACTCGTTCGACTCGAAGCCGTCCATCTCGACGAGCAGCTGGTTGAGCGTCTGCTCGCGCTCGTCATGACCGCCGCCCAAGCCGGCGCCGCGCTGGCGACCAACAGCATCGATCTCGTCAATGAAGATGATGGAAGGGGCCGCGTCCTTCGCCTGTTGGAACAGGTCGCGCACGCGGGAGGCGCCCACACCGACGAACATCTCGACGAAGTCGGAGCCGGAAATGCTGAAGAAGGGCACGCCGGCTTCGCCCGCAACGGCGCGCGCGAGCAGCGTCTTGCCCGTGCCCGGAGGGCCGACAAGCAGGCAACCGCGTGGCACCTTCGCGCCCATGGACTGATACTTCGCGGGGTTCGACAGGAAGTCCTTGATTTCCTGCATCTCCTCGACGGCCTCATCGACACCGGCGACGTCGGAGAACTTCACGTCGGGGCGCTCCTCGGCGTTCTTCTTCGTCTTCGCCTTGCCAAAGCTCATCTGCGAGTTGTTCGCCTTCTGCATCTGATTGAAGAAGAAGAACAGAAGCGCGCCGATAAGCAAGATGGGAAGCAGGGTACTCAGGATACCGAGCCACTCAGAAGGCAGTGTGACCTGGTAAGACACTTCCGGATGGTCCTTCAAAAGCGCAGCGAGCGCGTCTTGCCCCACAAACGTCGAGGTGTAGCCGCGCTCGGAGCCGAGCACGGACGACTCGATGGAAGTCGTGCCCACGCCTGCGGGAACGCCACCTGCAGGGGTCTTCTTCGTGGCCATGCGGGCGTTCATCGCGTCGAAGGCCTTGTTGAACGCGTCGGCCGCGTTCGAGCCTGCGGTGACGGCCGGGTAATACGTGCCCGTGACCTTGTAATCGCCCGCGGAGTACACGACCTTCGTCACGCGATCCTGCTCGACCGCCTGGGTGAACTCAGAGGTGATGAGGGAGTCGGTGGGCGTCGAGCTCGCATTCGACATGACCATGAACTGCTGCCCGACGAAAAACGCCACGACGAGGAACAGTATGACCGAGATGATGGTCACCCGAGGATTCGGTTGCTGAGGAGACGATGGTTTCTTCTGTTGCGTCATGGAGAGTGAGCCTTTTCTGTTGCGTTTATCGCGAAACGGCGCCTTTTGCGGCGCCGCTTCGATGCTATTCGTAAACTTCCGGTTTAAGCACGCCGATGTAGGGTAGGTTGCGGTATCGCTCCGCGTAATCGAGGCCGTAGCCCACGATGAACTGGTCGGGGCATTCGAAGCCGACGTACGCACAATCGACGTCCGCCTGCACCTTCGTCTTCTTGCGAAGGAGCGTGGCCACGGTAAGCGACGCGGGGTTGCGCGAGGCCAGGTTTTTCAGCAGATACGTCAGCGTGAGGCCGGAGTCGAGGATGTCCTCGGCGATGACCACGTGACGTCCCTCGATGTGCGAGGAGAGGTCCTTCAGGATACGCACGACGCCCGAGCTCTTCACGCCGTTGCCGTAAGAGGAGATGGCCATGTAGTCCATCTCGCAGGGAATCTTGATCTCACGAGCGAGGTCGGCCATGAAGATAGCCGCACCGCGCAGCACTGAGATGAGAATGATTCCGTCGTCGCCGGCTTTTTCCTTGAAGTCTTCCGTGATGGCAGCGCCGATTTCGGCGACACGATTGTGAATCTGCTCTTCGGTGAATAGAATCTCGCTAACGTCCTTATGCACGTGCAGTCCTTTGATTCGACACGGCAGGCGCGCCTGCCCTCTCTTCTGTAACCCGATAAGTGTAACGCAACGTCAGTCCGCAAAAGCGACGATACGGTAACGACACACAACTAAATCAGGTCGGGAAACTCCTTCACGAGCCGCTCAACGGGAAGGCCGATCACCGTGCTCTTATAGCCGTCGATGTGCTTGACGAGCTTGGCGCCCTCGCCCTGTACCGCATAGGCGCCTGCCTTGTCGAAAGACTCGCCGCACGCCAGGTACTCGCGGATGCGCTCGTCGGTGAGCTCGTGGAACGTGACGCGCGAGGTGTCGCAGAAGGTGCGGAAGCCGAGCGAGATGTTGCCCGAGTCGTCGTCGGCCGCAAGCGCCGGATCGACCGCCTCGGCGGACACCATCCATACCGACACCGCCGTAATCACCTCGTGGGTCGCGCCCGACAGACGGCGCAGCATGTGCGTGGCGTCGGAGGCGCTTTTCGGCTTGCCGAAGATGTCGCCGTCTTTCACGACCATCGTGTCCGAGCCGATCACGATGAGCATGCCTTCAAAGGCGGGGTCTGCCAGGATTTCCTGCACGACCGCGCCCGCCTTGCGCTCGGCGAGCTTCTTGCATGCTTCGGGCGGATCGGCCAGAAGGTCGGGCTCGAGCGACTCGTCGACCTCGGAAGCGTGCACGGTGAAGGTGACGCCCGCCTGCTCGAGCAGCTCCCGACGGCGAGGACTCGCCGAGGCGAGCACGACGCGGAAGGGCTTTTCGGCGGGTTTCCCCTGGCTGTTGGCGTTATCACTCATCTATTTCTTCCTCCTTGCGCGAAAGGCGCTCATGGGTTCCACCAGCACGCCGCGCTTGTTCGCGCTCACGGCCAGGTCGCCCTGGATATTTGTCACATAGCCGCTTTTCGGGCGCTTATCCTCGAACGCGTCGAGCACACCCGCAACGGCCGCCGTCTCCACCCGCGCGTCGGCGCCGAGCACGCGCTGGAGCGCTCCCGCAATCGCACGGCGGGCGACGGGAAGCGCCACCTGCTCGAACGACGGGGACAGTTTGAAACCCTCCTGCCAATCGGGGTCGCGACCCTCCGCCTGGCAGACCCAGGTGAGGTGCTTGCCCGCAGCATCGCGGGCGAGGCCTTCCATGAAATCGTCCTCGTCGGCGATGAGGTCCATCGTACGGCCGAGCGTCTCAAGCAGTTGAGGGTTGCGCTCCTTCGCGCGCGGCACGATCTCGTGGCGGACGAAGGCGCGGAAATGGTCCGTGTGCGCGTTGGTGGCGTCCTCTCGCCAGAGGTTCCCCTGCGCATCGCATGCACATATCTCGCCGGATTGCTCGCGTTTGCGCAGGTAATCGCGCAGGTCTTCGCGCCCAACGTCAAGAAGCGGACGCGCGATGGGGCCGTTCCCATAGCGCATCGCGCGAAAGCCGCCAGGGCCCGTGCCCACGATCGAGCGCATATAGAAGCTCTCGACGCGGTCGTCGGCGGTGTGTGCCGTGAAGATGCGGCCGCTGGAAAGCGGCGCGCCCGCATGGCGGCACAGGCTCTCGAGCGCCTCGTTCGCGGCAAGATAGCGCTCGCTGCGCGCGACCGCTTCCACGTTGCCGCCCGTGCGGGCGGCTTCTCCTGCCACATCGATATCACACATGAACAGGGGAATCGCCAAGGCGTCGGCCAACTGGGACACGAAGGCGGCGTCGGCATCGGCGTCCTCGCCGCGCAGATGGTGATTCACGTGCAGCATCGCGAGCATCCCGAGCTCGCCTGCCTGGGCAAGCTCGCAGGCGGCGTAGGCAAGCGCCGTTGAGTCCGACCCGCCCGACACCATGAGGAGCACCGGAGTATCGGCGTCGGCCATCCCATGCGCCGCGATGGCAGCCCGCATGCGCTCGATCACGTCCATAGCTATTCGACCTCCTCAGCGGCGGCAACGTCGGCGGGGTCGGCGGCGGGAACCTCCACGTCGGGGGCTTCCCCGTTGGGGGCCTCGTCAGCGGCGCCCCCGTCGCAATCACCCTCGGGGGCTTCGTCGGCTTCCGCGTCGTCAGCCTCCTCTTCCCCGCCCTCTTTGCCCCAGCGATCGGGCGAAAGAGAATCCACCGGCTCGAGCGCCACGATGCACTCGATGTGGTCGGTGTGCGGGAACATGTCGACGGGCTGCACCGCCACGACCGCATAGCCTATCGAGTCGAGAAACTCCACGTCACGCGCTTGCGTCTCGGGGTTGCAGGAGATGTAGACAATCCGCTCCGGGGCGAGTGCCGCCGCTGCGCGCAAAAACTCCTCCGTCGAGCCCGCGCGCGGCGGGTCCATAAGCACGACAAGCCCGCCCGCCTGGGCGCCTTCTTCCGGCGATTCCGCACCGAGCACGCCCTCCTTCGCAAGCTCGCACATGAAGTCAGTAGCGTCGCCGGCGACGAACTCCGCGTTCTCGACACCGTTGTGGCGGGCGTTCGTCCGCGCATCGCGAATCGCCGACTCCACCGAGTCGACGCCAATCACGCGCGCCGCACCCGCCTTCGCCGCCACAAGGCCGATCGTTCCCGTGCCGCAGTACGCATCGATTGCGACCTGGGTGCCGTCGAAGCCCGCAAGATCCATCGCCGCGCGGTAGAGTACTTCCGTCTGCGTCGCGTTCACCTGGTAAAACGACTTGGATGATATGCGGAAGGAAAGCCCGCACAGCTCATCGAGGATAAACCCGGGTCCGTAGAGCACGCGTTCCTTGTCGCCTAAGATGACGTTCGTCTGACGCTCGTTCACGTTCTGCACGACCGTGGTCACCGCAGGGCAGAGGCGGATGAGCTCGCGGCAGAACGACTTCGACGAGGGGAAATCGTCGCTGTTCGTGACGAGCGTGACGAGCACCTCGCCCGAGGTGTGGCCGACGCGCACCACGACATGGCGCATGAACCCCGTGCCCGTGTCCTCGCGATAGGGGGCAACGTCGTGCTTGCGCATGATATCGCGCACCGCGAGCACGACTTTCTTCGCCGTTTCGTTCTCGATCAGGCATTTGTCCGTAGGCACCAGCTCGTGCGACCCCGCGGCGTACATGCCGGTGAGAATCTCGTAGCGAGCCTGGGGGCGCTTCCCCTTGCCGCCCTTCGCACCGCGGACATCCGCCGCCTTGCGATTGTGGGGGTCGATCGCCTTGCGATTCTGCCCGCGCGGGGGCAGCTTCTTACCCGGCGCGAAGGGGGAAATCACCTTGTTGCGATAGTGATAAGGGTCCTTCATACCCTTGATGAGGGATATCGTCCCGTCGGGCGCGAGCGGCGCGAACAGGCGCTCGATGCGCAGCTGTTTGTCGATGAGCTGCTTGGTGTAGGGAACGCACAGGTTCTTGCACCCGCCGCAGCGAGCGTCGACCGGGCAAGGCGAATCGCTCGCCCCCACACGTCGAGCGGCGCGAGAAGGCGCCGGCTTCGCGGCCAGATGCACCTTAGAATGCGAGCGCTGAGGACCCATCGAGCCCGAGGGACCGCGCTGCCCTGAGTCGCCCGCGCGACCCCGCGACCCGAAGTCTCCCTTCGAGCCTGCGCCCGACTTTGCGCGCGTATTCGA
>USJN01000002.1 GCA_900554945.1 uncultured Coriobacteriaceae bacterium
AGGTCGCACCTTTAATCATTCCCGGGTTTCCGCCAGGGGTTCGTAGCGGGTGGCTTGAAAAGGGGTGATTCGGGGACGCGTCTAAATGTGTCTTGAAACGATATCGCGCATCGTCGACCTTGGTAGCCCTCTTGGTCGTTGTTGCGATGGGTTCGGGTTTCTAAGTACGCGCTCGGAAGGAGGCGCGGTGGCAAGGGTGGCAGTTTCGTTCGCGACGGTTTCTCCCTTGTGAATTTACCATGCTACAATATAGTAAGACATGTAGCATAAAAGGACGGGATGACAAAACGAAGACGATCAAGGAAATAGCTGCGGCGAACGGTGGCTTCCTGACTGCATCTATGGCCGGGGAGAACGGCATTCGTAGCCGCGACCTCGCAGATGCGGTGAAGCGCAGCGATCTCGTCAGGGTCGAACGAGGCTTGTACTGCACGCCGGACACCTGGGAGGACGAGTATGTGGTGGCGCAGCACCGCTTCGCGCGCGGCGTGTTCTCGCACGATACCGCGCTCTACCTACTCGGGCTTTGCGACTCCGCGCCCGAGTCGCTCACGATGAGCTTCCCGAGGGGCTACAACCCGTCCTCTGCGAAAAGGGAGGGCATCGTGGCGAAGTCGTCGCCGGAGGGGTTGCACGACCTCGGCCTCGCTGAGCTTACGACACCGTACGGCAACGCGGTGCGCGCCTACGGCGCCGAACGAGCCTTGTGCGACATGCTGCGCGGAACGTCGTCGCCTGACTTGCAGCTGCTCTCGCCGGCGTTCCGGTCGTACTTTTCGTCCGAAGGGCGCAACCTGCCGAAGCTGCAGTCGTTCGCCGACAAGCTCGGCGTGGCCGCGAAGGTGAGAAAATACATGGAGGTGCTGCTGTGAAGACCAGGAACGCCATGCAGCTCAAGGCGCTCATCAACAACAGGGCGAAGGGGGCGGGCGTGTCTCCCCAGCTTATGCTGCAGAACTACATGCTCGAACGGCTGATCGACTGAATTTCCAGATCATCTTGGCGCGATTGCATCATCGTGAAGGGCGGCATGCTCATCGGGTCTCTCATCGGCGTGGACAGGCGCACCACGAAGGACCTCGACACCACCGTGAGGGGCTTCGCGCTGACCCATTCGAAGGCCGCCGAGGTGTTCGGCGAGATCTGCGCGATAGACGCGGAAGACGACCTCTCCTTCGAGCTGCTGCGCACGGACGATATCCGCGAGGCGGACGAGTACCCGGGCATCCGGGTGTTCCTGCGCGCTTGCTACGACCCGTTGGCCGTCCCGCTTACGGTCGACGTGACGACCGGGGACAAGATCACGCCCGGCGCCATCGCGTACGAGTACCCGTTCGTGTTCGACGAGGGCTCTGCGACGGTCATGGCCTACCCGCTGGAAACCGTGATGGCCGAGAAGATCGAGACCATCCTGGCGAGGAACGTCGCGACCACGCGCATCCGCGACTTCTACGATATCTACGAGCTCTGGCGCGTTCGGGGCCATGCGGTCCATACTCGCACCCTCGCCCAGGCCCTTGAGGCGACGAGCGAGAAGCGCAACAGCTGGGAGGCGGTCGAGCGTCGCGGGGAAATCATCGACGACATGAGGGAGGACGCGGGCCTTCGCCGGCAATGGCAGACGTACGCGTCGAAACACTCTTACGCCGCAGGCTTGTCTTTGGAGGAAACGCTCGATGCCGTTCGGGAAGTCATGGAATCCATAACGCCTTTTCTGTAATCGCCGAGGACTGCTCGCCTGTTCAGGAGGCAATCGCCGATCGAACGGAAGGCGAAATTCGGAGCCTAGCAAGCCACTTTGGGAATGATAGAGAATCACTTTGATTGGTAAAAGTCGCTATTTCCCGTTGTTGCGAGGGGTATTTTAAGGCCAAAATCGAATCGATTCTCGATTTGTCATCCCCTCAATTTGACCTGGTGTTTTGCTCAAATACTACCGGAAAATGCCCAATGATTCGCTATTGATTCGAATCAACGGAAATCAGGCTTTTTTGAAGCTTGAAATAATAGTTGCAGATGACTTTGCGGATTCTCGCCAAGGCACAAATCCTACATAGGGTGCATGCGGCACCACAGCGACCACCTATCCGCACCCCGAACCCGAAAACACCCGAAGGGAAGCAAGAGTCAGTCCTTACTAAGGGACATGCATGCACCCGTAGGAGTCATAGAGTCATAGAATCGAGAGGTCACCTTAGAGGCGGAGAGATTAATCGGAAGGTATTGGCAATGGCGAATATTCCCGAGAAGCACAAGCGGTACGGCCTCCTGCCGCTCAGCGTCGAGGCGATGTTGGACGCTCAGTCCCGCGAGCCCGAAGGTCAGGGAAATGCGATTCAAGATCGTGGATGACCGCAGGGCCTTGCGCGAGAAGGCCCTTACCTTCGATGAACACCTGTGCGACAGGGCCCTTGAGATGCTCAAGGTGGGCATTCGGGGCCATGCCACCTCGTCGCGCAAATCAATCCTGGGAACACCCTGCCCTGTTAAACGCACGTCAAATCAAAATCGAGGAAGCCGGCGGGTACTCAGGAAAAGAAAAGCCCTATCCCGTCTTCGAGCTTGCTCGCTTCTTTGCGAGCCGCTCTCGGACAGGATAGGGCGTCGATGGCGGTTCTCGAACGCTATCGGCACGCGAATTCTCGCCCGTTACGGGCGCTCAGCGTGCGGCAGGGCGTTTACCCGAGCCACTTGGCAGCGAGCTTCTCGACGGTGCCATCGTCCTGGAGCTTCTTGATGGCCTCGTTGATGGCCTTGGTGAGCTCCGGGTTGTCCTTGTTCACGGCAACGGCGTACTCTTCGCCGGTCGCAACCTCGAGGACGACCTGGGCGTCGCTGTAGGCCTCGGAGAGCATCTTCTTCACGACGGCGGCGTTGGTGCACACGGCGGTCGCCTGGCCAGCCTGCATAGCGGCGAAGCTATCGGTGGAGTTGCCATAGGGCTGGATGGTCGCGTTCGGGAAGTTCTCGCGGCAGTAGGTCTCGCCGGTGGTGCCGGACTGCACGGCGATGATGACGCCGGCCTTGTTCAGCTCTTCCTTGGCGTTGTCCTTGGTGATCGCGCCGTCCTTCATAACGGCAACAGCCTGGTCATCGACGTAGTAGGTGTCGGTGAAGTCGGCGAGCTCCTCGCGCTCGGGCTCGACGGTCATGCCAGCAAGCACGACATCGAACTTACCACCAGCGGCAAGGCCGGTGAGCAGCGTGTCGAACTGGTTGTTGACGACTTCAAACTTGAGGCCGAGCTCGTCGGCGACAGCCTTGCACAGATCGACATCGAAGCCGACAGCCTCACCGTTCTCGAGGTTCTCGAACGGAGGATAGTCGGCGGAGGTGCCCATCGTGAGCGTACCGTCCGTGACAAGCGTGTAGCTCGTTTCGGCCTTGGCGGAATTGTCCTTCTTGGTGTCGTTGCCCGCGGTGCTGTTCGAGGAGCATCCGAACAGGGCAAGCGAAGCGGCGAGCACGCCAGCGGCGAGCACCACGCCCAGCTTCTTCATTTTCATCTTCCTTCCCCTTTCCATATTAAAAGTAAGATGAGATATCTCGTTCACTATAAAGGCTTGCGAACCCTTTGTCGAACAAGAAAAGGCCAGATGCTGTTACATCTTTGTTACAGGCGTGAATAATCGGGGTGCGGCGCCGCTGCACGCAGCCGGGAATGCACCTTGACCCAGCCGCGCACCCGGACCCAGCCGCGCACTCCAAAGCCCGCTCGACCTTACTCGAAGTGCTCGACGGCGGTCTTCAGGTTGTCGATGATGCCGATCTGCTGCGGGCACATCGACTCGCACAGGCCGCACTCGATGCAGTCGGACGCGCGACCGGGCTTCGCCTGCCAGCTGTACAGGTCGCTCACGAACTTGTTGTTCTCGACCTGCGCCTCAAGGTTCAAAAGCCCCATGATCTCGGGAATGGCGACCTCCTGCGGGCATCCCTTCACGCAGTAGCGGCAGTTCGTGCAGGGAATCGCCGCGATCGATTCGAGGATTTCGCGCGTCTGGGCAAGCGCCTCAGTCTCTGCTTGGGAAAACGGCTCGCTCGCCTTGAAATCAGCGATGTTTTGGCGAACCTGGTCGATCGTCGACATGCCAGAGAGCACCGTGAGCACGCCCGGCAAGTTGTAGCAGAAGCGATATGCCCAGGACGCGAGGCTTTTCTCGGGGCTGCAGGCAACCAGCGGCGCCGCGACGCGATCGGCCAGGTTGACGAGCATCCCTCCGCGGGCGGGCTCCATGATGATGACGGGGACATCGTGCTCGGCAGCCACTTCCATGCAGCGGCGCGATTGCGTGACCGGGCTTTCCCAATCGAGGTAGTTCACCTGCAGCTGCACGAACTCCATCTCGGGGTGGTCAGTAAGTACGCGATCGAGCGTCTCGGGGCCGTCGTGCATGGAGAAGCCGACGTGGCGAATCAGGCCGTCCTGCTTGGCCTTCTGCGCGAAGTCCCACATCCCCCAATCGTCGAAGACCTTCGTGCGCTTTCCGCCCACGTTGTGGAGCAGGTAGAAATCGATGTAGTCGGTTCCCAGCCGCTCAAGCGACGTGGGCAGATTCGACTTCGCCGTCTTCTCGTCGGGGCACGCCCAGGCGAGGCATTTCGTGGCGATGGTGTAGGACTCGCGCGGGTGGCGCGCGACGAGCGCTTCCCCGAGAGCCTTCTCGGATGCGCCGTTGTGGTAAACGAACGCGGTGTCGAAGTAGTTCCCGCCGCCGGCCAAGTAGGTATCAACCATCTGCTTGACGTGCTCGATGTCGATTGCGGTGGGATCCTTCGGGTCGGTCTGCGGCAGGCGCATGCAGCCGAAGCCGAGCTTCGACACGCGCGCGAAATCTGAGTTCATGGGTGCTCCTCTCTCTGGAATGCACCCATGATAAAACCTCAAGCTTGCTTCAAGTCAAGAAAAACCGCGGGAACGCGGCGGCCGCGCGGAGAAATGCCCCTGCTATTCGGAGTCGAGCGCTCGCGCGAGGATCTGCATGCGCGCTTCGACGTCTTCGATGATGCGGCTGCAATCCTTCAGCTCGCCGTAGGAATCGATGCCCTCGATCTCGCGCTTCGCCTTGTACTTCAGGTCGTGCTCGAGACTTGCCCAGAAGTCCATGGCGACGGTACGCAGCTGAATCTCGACCGGCACCATCTGCTTGGAATCGAGGAAGTACACGGGAATGCGGACGATCACGTGCAAGCTGCGATACCCGTTGGGCTTGGGGTTAGCAATATAGTCTTTGACCGTGACGATTTCCAGGTCGTCCTGGCGTTGCAGCAGGTCGAACAGGTTGTACACGTCGCTGATATAGGAGCAGATCACGCGGATGCCCGCGATGTCCATGATGTACTTCTCGATGTTCTCGAGCGTGCGCTCCTTGCCGTAGCGGCCAATCTTCTCGATGATGCTCTCGGGAGTCTTCACGCGCGATTCGACATGGTGGATAGGCGTGCGATCTTTGCGCAGGTTCAGGTCCTGGTCGAGAATCTCGAAGCGGACGACCATCTCGCGCAGCGCGGCGCGGTAACGCTGGCTCAGCTCGCGAAGCTTCGCTCCCGCCTCGCGCACGAACTCGATATCCTCATCCGACATGTCCTTGCCGATCGTAAGCGACCACGTGTCCCTATGGTCCTGCTCGCTCAAAAGCTGCGCGGCGCTCGTCATCTTATCTCCCCTTCACTTCGTCCCAGAGCTCGTTTTGCTCCGAGGTCGAGAAATCTTGCATACGTTTCCCCTGTTCGGAGGCTATTTCCTCCATCGCTGCCCAGCGGGCGCGGAACTTCGCGTTCGAAGCGCGAAGGGCGCTTTCGGCATCGATCCCCATGCGCCTGCCCACGTTGACCAGGGCGAAAAGCACATCGCCGAACTCCATTTCCGCCGCCTCGGCACGACGAGCCGCCTCCTCTTCGCCAAGGCCGAACTCACCCGCCACCGAGGTGTCAATCTTGCCGTTTGCGGCATGCGGGGCAGCGGCGTACGCCTCGATGAGCTCGGCTTTCTCCTCGGCGACCTTGTCCCACACGTCCTCGATGGAGTCCCATTCGAAGCCTACGGCAGCAGCCTTGCGGGAAATCTTCTGCGCCTCCATGAGCGCGGGGAAGGTACGCGGCACGCCGTCGAGCAGGCCCTCGGGTTCGCTCGCACCCGAGCCGTCGGCGCCGCCTGTCGCCTGCCGCTCCGCAAGTTTCACCTGATCCCACACATCGAGCACCTCGCTTGCGTTGGAGGCCTCGACGCTGCCGAACACATGCGGATGGCGGCGTACCATCTTGGCGTTCACGTCGGCACACACGTCATCGATTGTGAACTCCCCCGCATCGGCGGCAATCTGGCTTTGGAGAACCACTTGCAAAAGCACATCGCCAAGCTCTTCACGCAGGTGGGCGACGTCCTCTTCCTCGATCGCGCAAACGGCCTCGTAGGCTTCCTCTATCATGTTGTGGGAGATTGATACGTGCGTCTGCTCGCGATCCCATGGGCAGCCGTCCAGGGCCCTGAGGGCCGAAATCGTGGCGACAAACTGGTTGAACGATGGATGATCGGTCGGATTTCCGTATCGGTCGAGCGCGCCGGCGGGTGCCTGGGCGCCCGATTCGGCGGCATTGTCTTCGTGTGACACTGTTCCCCTTTTCCTTCTTTGAGAATACGAGTATACCCGCATTCCCGACGCAATCCCATACCGTCACCGATTCCGTTGACGAATCGCTAAACCGCCCAAGAACCCGCACGCGTCCGCGCCGGCCCAGGCCCGAGCGCGAGGCGCTATACTACGAAGACCGACCATGAGGAAAGCGACTCTATGATAGAACCAACACGTGCAGCATTCCTGCTGATAGACATGCAAAACGGCTTCATCGACCCAACGAGCGCCCTGTGCGTTGCGGGTGCTGCGGACACGGTGCCCGCCTGCGCCCACGCTCTCGATTTCGCGCGCTCGATCGGGATAAGCATCTTCCATATCCGCCGCATCTACAGCGCCGACGGTGCGAACGTGGAACCCGTGCGCTATCGGCAATGGCGCGACGGGGGGCGCCCGCTTTCCCCCGCAAGCGAGGACGAGAGCTCGCTCAACTGGCCTGACATGCTGACGCCCGCGGACGGCGACCGCGTGATGGTGAAGCCGCGCTTCTCAGCATTCTTCGACACGCAACTCGACGACGTGCTCTCGCGCGAGGGCATAAACACCGTGGTGCTCGCGGGCACCACGACTCCGAACTGCGTGCGCTCGACCTGCTACGACGCACTTTCCCTGAACTACAACGTCGTCGTCTTGGAAGACGCCACCTCCTCGCGCACGCCCGAGGTTCAGCGCGCGAACATCGAGGACATGGCTTATATCGGCGCGCACATCATGAGCGTGGCTGAATTCCTCGAGCAGGGGCTCTCCCAGGTGCAGGACATCGCAGGCGACACGGCACGCGCGATCGAAGCGGAATACTACGCAACCGGCCAGGCGGCAGATCAAGCTGACCGAACGACAGGCGCGGCCGCACCTTGCAACGCCCCCACGTCGGGCCGCCATCCCCGCACGCTCGGTTCCCGCACGTTGGCGCCGACGGGCACGACCGCGCCGCCCGCGACGCGCACTTCGACCGATGCCCGCGAACTTCCCGCAATGCGCGCTCCGAGGGGGATTTAGGCCATCATGATCGTGAGAATCGACACGCTTGAAGACGAACGTCTCGACGCCTACGCACGGCTCACCGAAGCGCAGCTGCGCAACAAGCTCGAGCCCGAAAAGGGCATCTTCATCGCCGAGTCGGGGAAGGTGATCGAGCGCGCCCTCGAAGGGGGAATGCAACCGTTGTCGCTGCTCATGGAGGAAAAATGGCTGCCCTCCATGGCGGGCATCGTCGAGCGCATCGAGCAAGTCGACCCCGCCATCCCCGTGTTCGTCGCTCCCCATGATGAGCTTGAGAAACTCTGCGGATTCGAGCTGACGCGCGGCGCCTTGGGGGCTTTTCGCCGACCGCGCCCGAAAAGCGTCGCCGAGGCATGCGAGGGAGCGCGCGTTGTCGCGGTTTTAGAAGACATCACGAACCACACGAACGTCGGGGCCATCTTCCGCTCTGCAGCAGCACTCGGGGTCGACGCCGTGCTGATCACGCCGGCATGCTACGACCCGCTCTACCGTCGCGCGGTGCGCGTATCGATGGGCACCGTGTTTCAGATTCCCTGGGCACGCATCGGGGAAGACGCCCACGATTGGGCGCAAACCGGCATCCCCATGCTCCACGAGCTCGGCTTCACCACGGCAGCGCTCGCGCTTTCCGACGACTCGGTGAGCTTGCGCGACGAGAAACTGAAGAAATGCGAGAAGATTGCGCTCGTGCTGGGCACGGAAGGCGACGGCCTGGCGGAAAGCACCATCGCCCGCTGCGATTACACGGTGAAGATTCCCATGTACCACCAGGTAGACTCTTTGAACGTCGCCGCAGCAAGTGCAGTTGCGTTTTGGGAATTGGTGGTTCCGTCGGTCTGACGACCGACGGAACGGGCCGACGCTGCGCGAGACTCTGGCGGCACAGCTGGCGTTCCAAAGTTTTCTCGCGTACCGAAATACGCTTTGAACTCTTTTCACGCCATCTGCACTCGCCAGAGCCTCGCTCGCTGACTTCAGGCGAGACGAGAGATGGAAAACTGCTCGACGCCTCTAAGCGAGACGGGAGACGGCAAATTGCCCGCCCAGTTTTTCTATTTGTCGATTTCCTCACGAGGATCGTGCAGGTCGTTGGGAGGAACGCGCACTTCGTCCCACCCCATCTCCTTGAGCGCCTGGGCCGTGCGCCACGGCGGCGTGACGTCGTCGTATTGCGCGCAGTAGTTGAGCGCCTCGACGAGCGTGATGTTGTGCATAAGGTCGGCCATCGTGTCCACGTCGGGAATAGGCGGCAGGTAAAGCGCAGGGAGCCCCTGCTTTCGAGCCTTGTCGATATAGGCGGGAAGCACCGTGAGGCCCTCCTGGTTGTAGAACACGCCTGAATGGTCGAAGTCGGTCTCGCGCGTCCAGCCGATCACCGACACGCCCATCTCCTGGTCGGGAGCGAGCACAATGCCGCCGCCCGCAACCCCGTCGAGCTTGTGGAGTGCGTCGAACCCTGCGCGCACGTCGGCCTTGGTGAGCGCAGGCATATCGGCGCCCATCGAGAGGATGCAATCAGCGCCGCGCGCCCACGTCTTCTCGAATGCCTGGTTGTAATGTTCGTCGAAGCTTGCGCCCTCATCGCAAAGAAACACCAGCTCGCGCGGCCATTGCCCCGCATCGGAGAACAGCTTGCGCATCACTTCGACGTTCTTTTCGGGCGTCGTCGAGATGATCATCTCGTACTCGTCGCGCACCGCTTCCTCGCCCGCGGCGAGCGCTTCCCGTGCCCGCTCGGCACTTTCACGCTCCAAATCGGCCATCGCCGCGCAGCAGATTTCCACCACGTCGAAGAGCATGCAATGGTAGAGCCCCGAGGCAACCTCAGGCTGAAACACACCGTCTTTCAGCACTGTCAGGCGGGTTTTCACCAAACCCGGAATCGGCGGCTTGCTGAACAAAAGGAGCGCGTTTTTGCGCACGCGCTCCTTTTCCATGCCGCCCTGCTCGCTTTTTAATTCGCTCACAGAACGCTCCTTGTTTCGAAGTATGGCTTACTTGGCGATGAGCACCGGCACCGACGAGCCGTGCAGCACCTTGTGGCTGACGCTGCCCATGTACTCCTTCATGCCCGAAAG
Organism: uncultured Coriobacteriaceae bacterium; assembly: GCA_900554945.1. Lineage (GTDB taxonomy): Bacteria > Actinomycetota > Coriobacteriia > Coriobacteriales > Eggerthellaceae > Ellagibacter. The sequence continues at coordinate 9,713 of USJN01000002.1, forward strand.
CCCGCGATTACCGATGACAACAAGATCGTAGTCGCCCTGATCGATCAGCTTCACGATTTCGGTAGCGGGGTTCGTTCCCGTGATGAGCAGCGGGTTCAGGCGATCGGCCGCATCCTCGTGAGCGTCGACCAGCCTCTCGAGCAGCGATTTCCCGTCGTTCATCATCATTTCCAAGATGGAGCGGAAGCTCGTCATCTGGGAATCGTCGAGCAAAGGAATCGGCACCACGTATACCAAGTCGATGACAGCATCGGGGTTGTTCTCGGTCACGCTGATCGCAAGCTCTAACGCCTTGCGACCGCCGTCAGTTGCATCCACCGCAGCGAGCACTTTGTTCATAGACATAACGCGCTCCTTCCTCCCTGCACCCTTTGGGCGCCGGGTTGCCGTTGCAAACTGCTAATCACTGCAAGAAAGTATAACACCACGCGGGAAAGCGTCGCCGAGGAGCTTCGCTAGAGAAACTCCACCTCGATGATGTCGCCTGCCGCGGGAGGCTCGATGCCGGGGCCCATGCCCATCATGGTGAAGGCGTTCGCTCCCCATGCCGTCCTCGATCCGGGGCGACCGTCGATCGGCGTCGCCTCGAGCACGCCGTCGGCGCTCGGCTCCACGCGGAGAGGGCGGATGCCGAAGAACTCAGGCTCTCCCGGCGCATGGTCGGGATGCTCGCGTGGGCGCTCCTCACCAGCAGGCTTGCCGTTCTTCGCACCCGGGCCGTGCTTCGGGGCCGGGAACGCCTCGGTCAAGCGTGCCGCCGTCTTCGGCACGATAGGATCGAGCCCCAAATACTTGCGCATAAGCGGACGCAGATAGAAGTCGAGGGTGAACGACGCGCCGCCCGAAGGACCGGAGATGCCCACGATAGGCACGCCATCGACAACGGCGTAGGAGCTGTGATGCCCGGGGCCGTGGTTCGTCTGGTGGCAGATCATGCGTCCCATCTCTTCCATAACCTCACACGACCAGTCGTCCGAGCCTTTCGAGGAGCCCGCGTTCAGAACGACGATGTCGGCAACCTCGCATGCGCGCTTGATGGCAGCCTCGATTTCGGGGCGCTCGTCGCACACGATGTCGAAGGGAACGAACTGCCCGCCCCACGCTTCCACCTTCGCGCGCACGAGGATGCTGTTCGTCTCAAAGTTGCGACCGCGGGCGGCAAACTGATCGACGCGCGTCGGATCGAGGGGAATACCTGCGGGAACGAGCTCGTTGCCCGTGGGGATGAAGGCCACGCGGGGCTTGCGAACCACAGGAACCACGGCATTGTCGCCCGTGCCCATGCGCGCTGCGACGTCGGGCGTCACGACCGTACCGGCAGTCGCGAGGACATCGCCGCGCTTCATGGTCGAGCCCGCAGGACGCGTGCCCGCACCCTGCTTCGAGGGGGCGGCGTCGATGGTCACATGCTGCTGGTCTTCCGACACCTGCACATGCTCGATGACGATGGCGGTATCGAGCCCTTCGGGCATCGCGACGCCCGTGTTCGCGAACTGCCAATCCACCCCGCGGACCCATGCGCTCGTGTCGGGAAGCTCGCCTTCCGCGAGGTTCTCGAAATCGGACCAGTGCAGGGCGATCGAGTCCATCGCGCACGTGAGCGCGGAGGGCATGTCGCACCGAGAGACCACGTCATAGGCAAGCACGCGCCCCACCGAATCGGCGAGCGCCACCTGCTCGCAGCATTTGCGAGCAACCTCGCTGCTGTGCAAATCCTCGCCCGCAGCGATTTTCGCCCACCCGAAACCTGCGGGTGCCGCATCCATGGCCTCGAGCATCGACGAGACCGCCTGCTCACGAGAGAGCTGGATATGCTGGGAATGATCTCTCATAGTTCCTCCTGTTCATGTGCCGCAGCACAAGCTTGCGACAATTATCGCGTACGCTCCATTATAGTGAATGACGAATAGAATCGGGCAAAAAGAAAGCCCGCCGAGAATCAATCTTCCCGACGGGCGATATGGCCGCAACGTGGCGTGATGCGGACTGAGGCCAATCAAGCCCCAGCTCAGATGCCATTTTCTAAATCTTGTACATGTACTGGAAGACGTCTTCGCGCTGGATGATGATCTGCACGCCGAAATCTTCCCCTACCGCCTTGAGCTTGTCTTGCACGGTGTCGAAGTCGGCCTTTTCCGTATCGAGCGTGGTGAGCATCGTCATCGAGAAGATGTCGTTTAGGATGGTCTGGCTGATGTCGTCGATGTTCGCGCCGCATTCCGCAAGCGCCACCGCCACCGCCGCGACGATGCCGCTGCGGTCCTTACCCAGAACAGAGATAACGCACTTCATGGTTGCACCTTTCATCCGTTTCTTGTGGTTCCCATACTACCCGATTCGCCCGCCGGCGGCGACGCGCGCTGCGCCTAGCGAGCGTCGCGAAGGATAAGCGACATGGCCTCGCTGCGAGAAGCGCGAGAAGCCGGCGTCGAGCCCGCGAACACGCCGCGCACTGCGCTCGTGACCGTGCGGCTGCCCGGCTTCTTCACGCCGCGCATGCTCATGCACATGTGCTCGGCCTCGAGCACCACGATGACGCCCTGCGGGTGGAGCTGTTCCACCAGGGTGTCGGCGATCTGCCCGGTCAGGCGCTCCTGCACCTGCGGGCGCTTCGCGAACACCTCCACGAGGCGCGCGAGCTTCGAGAGCCCGCACACGCGACCGTCCGCGGCGGGGATGTAGCCGATGTGTGCCTTGCCGAAGAAGGGCACCAAATGATGCTCGCACATCGAGTAGAAGGAGATGTCGCGCACGAGGACCATCTCGTTGCAGTGCTCGTCGAAGGTCTTCTCGAAGTGAACGGCGGGATCTTGCGCGAGCCCCGCGAACACCTCTTCGTACATGCGCGCCACGCGGGCAGGCGTCTCGCGCAGCCCTTCGCGATCGGGGTCCTCGCCGACGCCCTCGAGAATGAGGCGCACGCCTTCTTCGATTTTCCGAGTATCCATAGGCCGTTAATCCTCCAGTGCTATGTCAATGCCCACCGGGCAATGGTCGCTTCCGAATACTTCATTGTAAATGCTCGCGTCCTCCACCTTGTCGGCGATTCCGTCGCTCACCAAAAAGTAATCGATGCGCCACCCCGCATTGTTCTTGCGCGCGTTGAAACGGTAGCTCCACCACGAGTACGCGCCCGTCGCGTCGGGATGAAGGGTGCGGAACGTGTCGGTGAAGCCTGCGGCGAGCAAGTCGGAGAATTTGCCGCGCTCCTCGTCGGAGAAACCCGCGTTTCCCCTGTTGGGACCAGGGTTCTTCAAGTCTATCTCGTTGTGGGCCACGTTGAAGTCGCCGCACATGATGACAGGCTTCGGCGCGGCGGTCTCCCCCACCTGCGTCAGGGGAAGCACTTCTTTGGGCATGTGCCCCGCCCCGAGCGAGTGACGCGGGGTGTCCTTGGGGGCGTCGGAGCCGAGAGCGACCAACCCGTCGGCGTCGGCGCGCTCGACGGGAACGTCCCCGGGAAGCACGCCCTCTTCAAGCCCCTTGCAAAAGTCGCGGAACGCGTCGTCCCATTCCATGCGATGCCCGATGCGGGCGAGCTCGTTTTGCGCGTTCGGCGTGTACACGTCGACAAACCAGAACTCGGGGAACTCGAGCGCGACGATGCGCCCCTCGGTGTCGAGGTACTCCGAGCCCAACCCGTGGAGCACCTGCAGAGGCGCGCGCTTGGTGAAGACCGCTGTCCCCGAGTAGCCTTTCCGCTCGGCATAGCTCCAGAACTCCAGGTATTGGGGAAGATCGAGCGTCGCCTGCCCCGCCTGGAGCTTCGTCTCCTGCAAGGCGAAGACGTCGGCGTCGAACTCGGCCACGATGTCCTCGAAGCCCTTCTTCATAACGGCGCGCAAGCCGTTCACGTTCCACGAGATCAGTCTCATCGGTTCACCTTTCCAAGCGAGGAGCAACGCGCGGGCATGCCGCCCGTAATCGAGGCGGGCACACTGCCTGCAATCGCATCAGTATAGCGCGAGCGCGTAGTGCGACATGTATGAAATACTACAGATTGGCGCTTGTCATTTATTGGCATACGTCCTATACTTGAAGAGGTCTGAAACACATCGGGCAAGCGCCTGTGTCCTCCTTATGCAAGCGCTTGCCCACCTTCCCGTTCATTACCTTCCAACTGCGGGGCGGCTCACCCTACTTCCTATCTCGCCGCCCCACACCTTCCCAAGACCCGCAGCAAACGACCAAACATGCATGTCGCGCGCGTTCACCTACGGACTTTGCAACATCGCAACAATGGCGGCGGCGCTTACAACACCCTGCCTCAAGGGCGTGAAAACGGCACTACAGTACGATGACAAAAATGCCAGATGGCTTCCCGTTGCGTTATCATCGGCTTATCCGATTAACGCGAAGGGGGACTGATGGCGCGCTTGCTCATTGTCGAAGACGACGTCTCGCTGCGGGAGAATCTTGTGCGCATGCTGCAGCTCAAGGGCCACGAATGCCTTTGCTGCGAGTCGTTTACGAACGCCGCGGCCGAGGCTTTGGCTGCCGCCCCCGACTGCATCCTGCTCGACCTTTCGCTTCCCGGCGCGTACGGCCACGAAATCTGCCGCGCGATTCGCCAGGAAAGCAACGTCCCCATCATCGTGCTGACTTCTTCCGACAGCGAGTTTGACGAGGTCATGAGCATGAGCGTCGGCGCGGACGACTACGTGGTCAAGCCGTATCGCCCCGCCGTGCTGCTTGCCCGCATCGACCGCGCCCTTGCCCGCAGCGGGTCTGCCGATTCGGCGCGCGGGCAAATCGAGCATGGCGGCGTTTCCCTTGACAGCGTGCGGGCCGAGGTCTCGTATCGCGGCAAGCGCGTGGAGCTCTCGCGCAACGAGCTTCTGATTCTGCGCATCCTTATGGAGAATGCGGGATCCATCATCTCGCGCAGCGAGCTGATGGACGAGCTGTGGCAGACCGACGCGTTCGTCGACGACAACACGCTCACGGTGAACGTGAACCGCCTGCGCCGCAGCCTGGAGTCCGCAGGCGTGCCCGATGATTTCATCACCACCCGCCGCGGCCTGGGGTATGTGATTCGATGAGCAGCACGAATTGGGAAGAGCCCAACCACGCGGCCTCCGGTTCGCCCTATAACCCTGCGCCTGCGTCGTTCGCCGCCGAAGACCGCCCCGAGCGCGCCTACTCGTTCGGGGCGTATCTTCGCTCGCGCGCTGGGTTTTTGCTCGGCATGGTCGCCCTCATGCTCGTTGTTGCGGGCATCATGGCTATGACCAGCTCGAACGCTTCCTCAATCGCGCTCGTTTCCATCTGCGAGGCCCTGTTCGCCTGCATTGTGCTCGTCGTTGGCTTCTCGCGCAACCGCGAGTTCTACCAGCAGCTGGACCTGTTCTGCGATTCGCCCGACAACGCGCGCTACCTCTCGTCGATTCTGGACGAGCCGCGCACGCTAGAGGGATCCATCGCCTATCGCGCGCTCGCCGTGCAGGGCAAGGCCGCCTCGGACGAGCTCGCCGCCCGCTCCCGCGACATGAAGGACTACCGCGACTACATCGAGCTTTGGGTGCACGAGGCGAAGACGCCCATCGCGTCGGCGCAGTTGGCGCTGTCAAGCCTTCACGGGCCTGGGGTCGATGAGGTGCGCGGCGATCTCGACCGCATCGAATCACGCGTCGAACAGGCGCTATACTACGCGCGCTCGGCAACCCTGAGCGAGGATTTCTCTATCGAGAAGTTAAACCTTGCGGCTCTCGCGCGCAAGGCGTGCCGCCAGAGGTCTCGCACGCTCATCGGCGCGAGAGTCTCGCTTGATTTCGCGATCGACGAGATGCTCGAGGTGTTCGCCGACGCGAAATGGGTCGATTTCATTATCGGACAGGTTCTGGAGAACTCGGCGAAGTACGGCGCGAAGGCCGTTCGCTTCGAAGGCGCGGTGAAGGACGCGGGAACGAAAGACGGCTGCATCGAGCTAGCGATCAGCGACGACGGTGACGGCATTCCCGCCGCCGACGTGCCGCGCGTGTTCGACCGCGGATTTACGGGAAGCCAGGGCCGCACGCATCACAAGGCAACGGGCATGGGGCCCTATCTTGCCGCTGTCGCCTGCGAGAGAATGGACCTTGGCCTGCGCGTTTCCTCGGAAGAGGGGGCGGGCACGACCATCGCGCTCACTTTCCCGCTCGACCGCACGCGCATGGACTTGACATCCAACCTTACAAAACCGTAAGATTGCGGTAAGGCCCTTCGATGGCTCCGTTTTCGCGCTCGTCGCATCATGGGGATGTGTCGAATCGAAGAGAAAGGAATCCCCATGTCCGTGGTTACCGCAACCCCTCCAGCAGGCATTGCAAATGCGAATCAACCCGATAGCCGCAAGGTTTTGCTCTCCGTGCGCAACGTCTTGAAGGTGTACGGCTCGCGCGAGGCCGTCACGCGCGCGCTTGACGACGTGTCGTTCGAAATCTGCGAAGGCGAGTTCGTCGGCGTGATGGGCCCGTCCGGCTCGGGCAAGAGCACGCTTTTGAATTGCATCTCTACTATCGATACCGTGACCAGCGGAAACATCGTCTTGAACGGGCTCGACATCACGCAGCTGCGCAGCCGCCAGCTCTCCAAGTTCCGACGCGATGACCTGGGCTTCATCTTCCAGGACGCCAACCTGCTCGACACCCTGACCGGTTTCGAGAACATCGCTTTGGCGCTCACCATCAAGGGAGAGAAGGCCGACGCCGTCCGCACGAAGGTCGAGCGCACCGCCACTCTGCTGGGTGTGACGGACGTTTTACAGAAGTACCCGCGCCAGATGTCGGGCGGCCAACGCCAGCGCGTAGCTGCGGCGCGCGCCATCGTCGCCGATCCGAAGTTAGTTCTTGCCGACGAGCCCACGGGAGCGCTCGACTCGCGCAACGCCGCCGTTCTCCTCGAGACGCTCGAGGTGCTGAACTCGAAGCTGCACGCCACCATCATGATGGTCACGCACGACGCGGTCGCGGCATCGTATGCCGACCGTATCCTGTTCATCAAGGACGGCAAGCTGTTCAACGAGCTGCGCCGCGGCGATAGCAGCAGAACCGACTTCTACCAGCGCATCCTTGAGGTTCAGGCGTTTCTCTCCGGCAAGCAGGGCTCATCCTCCGCGGTCGGTTTCGTGGCCTCGCACGTCACCGCGCTCGGCAACTAGGCGGCGATCATCATGTTGATGAAACTCGCCTTGCGCAACGTGCGCCGCAGCGTGCGCGACTACGCTGTGTACTTCGTTACCCTGGCCTTGGGCGTGGCGGTGTTCTACGCCTTCAACGCTATCGGGGATTCGCGCGTGCTTTTCGAGGCTCAAGAAGGTGCCGAGGGTGTTTTCTTGGCATCCGGTGCGAGCATTTTCGACATCTTGGCCCAGATCATGACCTATTTCAGCGTCGTCGTCGCCGTTGTTTTGGGATTTTTGGTCCTGTACGCCAACCGGTTCGTGGTTCGAGCCCGCAAGAAAGAGTTCGGCACCTACCTTTTGCTCGGCATGAGCCCGCGACAGGTTTCCTCGGTAGTCTTGACGGAAACGCTGATTGTCGGCGTACTTGCGCTGGCAGTGGGCTTGGGGCTTGGCTTTCTGATTTCCCAAGCGATTGCCTTCGCCACGGCGGGCCTTATCGGCGTGGCTATCAGCGACTACCATCTGCTGTTCAGCGCCCGATCAGCGCAGCTGACCCTGGGCTGCTTCGCGCTCATCTTCGTCGTGGTCGCCCTGTTCAACGCCATACAGATTTCGCGCTGCAAACTTGCCACACTCCTCTCGGCTAGTTCCCGGAGCGAGCGCATGCCCGTGCGCAATCCCCTCATCTGCCTGATCGTGTTCGTGCTGTCATGCCTGATTTTGGCGAAGGCGTATTCCGAGCTCAACCTCGATGGCCTGGTCTACTTCGGCGAGCACTTCCGCATCGCAACCGTGTTGATGCTCGTCGGCACGTTGGGCCTGTTCTGGTCGGCGTCGGGGTTCTTTATCCTGCTGATCCAGCGTTTGCGGGGCGTTTACTTCAAGGGTCTCGCCATGTTCACCATGCGCCAGATTGCGACGAAGGTGAACACCGCGTTCGTGTCGCTGTGGGCCGTGAGCGTCCTTCTGTTCTTCAGCATCGTCGTGTTCTCGACGGGCTTCAGTTTAGCGTCGGTGTTCTCCGACCAACTGGAAGAGAACACCCAGTTCGACGCATCTATCCGCGCGAGCCTCATGTCGCTCGACACCTCCGAAATGGAAGCGGTGCCGGCCGAGCAGTACGGCGGGGAAGAGGAGAAGGCCGCCACAATCGAGGAGGTCAAAGCCCAGCGCGAAGAGATTCACTACCTATGGCAGGCGAGTAACGGCTCCACCGCCGCATATATGAAGTCGCTCATCCCCGATTGGGACGAGCGCGTGACCGGCTCCGCTCAGGTGGACACGTGGCTTGCGAACGATTTGACGAACAAGCAGCTTGCCGACGCTTGCGGCTTCACGCTTGCCCAGATCGGCTCCGACGAGAACTCCAGCATGGCTGACGAAGGCGTGCAGTACGTGCCGTTGTCGCAGTTCAACACCGCTCGACAGCTTACAGGCGAAAAGCCGATCGAACTTGCCGCAGGCGAGTATCTGGTCGACAACACGGTCGACAAATCGGCCGAGTACGCCAAGGCCCTCGGCCAGAAAGGGCGAACCATCACCGTCGACGGGCATACCCTGACCGCATCCGGGCAGGTGGTTTCGCAGTCGCTCCAGGTCAGCAGTATGAGCTGCCTCATCGCTGTGCTGGTAGTTCCCGATGAGTTGGCGGCCGAGAGGTTCGATGCAGGCGATCTGCCGTATCTGAGCGAGCTCAACGTCAACCTTGCGAGCGACTCAAAGCAACAGGCCATGGAGGACCTCTTGACCGAGTACGGCAAGTCGGTTCCCCCGCGCGAGGGACTCGCCGAAGCTGGTTGGACATACGACTCTCGCCCATGGCCGGTGTCCTATTACGACACGAGCGAGGGCATCATCGCCGACAGCATGGGGCTTAAGCTTCTCTTGGTTTACCTGGCACTCTACATCGGGTTTGTCTTCCTCATGACCACGGCGGCGGTTCTTTCCGTCCAGCAGCTCTCCGAGGTGGCGGACAGCATCCCTCGCTACCGCCTGCTCGCCCAGCTGGGGTGCGACAGGAGCATGGTTCTGCGAAGCTTGCGCACACAGATCGGCATTTACTTCGGGGCGCCGCTTCTCGTTGCGGGATGTCATTCAGCCTGCGCGATCAGCGTTCTGTACGAGAACCTGCTGTCGATTTGGGGCGCTTCGGCGGTTGCCAGCACGCTTGCCGTTGGTATTGCGCTGGTGATTGCGGTGTACGCAATCTATCTGGTGTCGACATACCTGGTCGCACGATCGGCGGTTGTTTCCGGTGCGGGCAAGGGACTGCTTGCATAAACGCACAGCTCGCGCAGAGCGCAGGATCCGAATTCGATAGACGGCTGGCTGCCTTCCCGCGGCTGGCCGTCTACTTGCGACTGGCCACCTTCCTGCGGCTAGCTGCCTTCCTGCGGCCGGCCGCCTACTTGTGGTAGGGCTCGCCGTGCGATATCTTCTGCGCGCGGTAGAGCTGCTCCAGAAGCACGACACGCGCCAGATTGTGAGGCAGGGTAATCGGACCGAACGACAGCAGCTCATTGGCCCGAGCGCGCACCTCCGCGCTGACACCGTCCGACCCACCGATGACAAACGCGAAACTACTCTTCCCCGCAAGCGCCAGCGAATCGATTCGCTGGGAGATGCCCACGCTCGAGCGTTCCTTGCCATCGATCGCCAAAAGCGCCACATGAACGTCCGGACCCAGCTTGTCGAGCTCCGCACAAATTGCCGCGCCCTCTTTGTCACGCGCGCCCTCGATGCCTCCCGCACGTCGCGGATCCACGTCGGCGATCTCGCGCACCTCGGTTTTCGCATACGGCTGCAAGCGCTTGAGGTACTCCGCGCACGCCTCCGTCCAAAAGCGCTCCTTGAGCTTCCCCACCGCGATAACGGTGAACTTCATCCGCGCTCCTTCCCATAAAAAACGCGCGGCCCGCAATGCGGCTGCCGCGCGTGTTCCATCCATTCTCCCTGCGCCCGCAAGCGCGCAGGCACTATTTCCAATCCGAGCCGATGACCACGAGGAAGTCGGTCGAGAACGTGTAGCGCCCATCGTTCTTGGTCGCGACGCCGTTGCCGATTTGCTTCACGATTTCCTCAGCCGCTTCCTTTTGGCTGTCGTTGCTGTACACGACGACCGTCGTCGAGAACGAGGAGCTCGCGTTGCCGGTCTCGGTGGTATAGCCAAGCTTCTCGATCTTCGTGGCGGCAGTGGCGGCGGCCCCATCGATGTTCGCGCCGTTCTTCACGGTCACCTTGCCCGACCTGGTTGCGGTCGTGGTGGAAGACGTGTTAGAGGTTGCACCCGCCTTGTCGCCCGTGCTGGCGAGCACCGTGCCGTTCTTTTCGTCGACCTCGTCCTTGGTAGTCGGAGGAAGGCCCTGGTCGACGCGCTGCATCATGGTTTGCCACTCTTTTTCGTTCACGTATTCGTACCATGTGCCGTTAACGAGCTTCGAGGTGGTGGGCTCCATTGCCGAGTAGATACCGGTGTCGGTGTTGAGCCCCTGCATGCTCGACGCGAGCGAGATGATGTCGGTCACGTTGAAGTCGGTCGTGATGTACTTCGAGAGCGCCTGAATCGTGTTCGCCATGGTGATCGGGTCGGAGGAGAGGATCTTCTTCGCGACAGCGGAAAGCACGAGGCGCTGGTTAGCGGCGCGATAACGGTCGCCATCGCCGTAGGCGTCGTAGGCATGGCGAGCACGGCACAGGATGAGCGCCTGGTCGCCGTTGAGGGTCTGCAGGCCGGCATCGAGATGACCGCCCGCGTCCTCGTCGTTAATCTCCATCGGGACGTCGACTTCCACACCGCCGAGCGCGTCGACCGCTTCCCTGAAGCCGTCGAAGTCGATTTCCGCATAATGCGAGATGGGAACGCCCGCGAACTTCGAAACAACCTCGATCGTGTAGGCCGCGCCGCCGATCGAGTGCGCCGCATTGAGCTTCTGCTTGCCGTTCGTACCCATGTCGATGAGCGTATCGCGGTGGAGCGACACCATGGTGACCTGCTTGTTCTGCGGGTCGATGCGCGCGAGGATCATGCTGTCGGAGCGGAACTGATCGCCCGCGTACTCGGCAGACTCCGAACGCTCCTCCGAGCCGTCGGTGCCCATAAGCAGCATATAGAACGGGTCGCCGGCGTACTTCGTGTCGACGAGTGCATCGCGAAGATCGTCGTCAACGCCCTCGTTGAGGTTGGCGTTGATGGTGTTGATGTAGGCGAATGCGGCGCCGACTCCTCCGAGCACCACCACCAGAAGGGCGATGCACACTGCAAGCACGATCTTCCTGCGTTTCTTGCTCTTGCGCTTCTTGGTGTATTCCGCCTGCGTCACGCGACGCGAGTAGGGATTCTGCGCAGCGCCAGGGGTTTCGCCGTCACCGAAGGACGCCGCCGCATGGGAGGCGTGAGGCGTCGGGGACTTTTGGTCGAAGCTCGTGGACGCCTGGGCGCCCATCGTGTGCTGACCGTGCTGCCCGACGGCATTGGGGGATTTTTTCTTATTTCTTCTCATGTTAAATAGATTTTGCCGACTGTCTTAATTATTGACAAGCGAGGATGCCCCAATTCTGGCAAATAGCCGCAGGACGCCCACTGAAAACCTACAATTTTCGGCTCCCCTTCCCTACCTTGCAGGTAGAACGAGCAAGACGAAAGCCTACTTCGCCCCGACCTTACCCGCCATGAACGCGTTCGCCGCCAGCTCCTCTGCGTCGTCGAGCTGGGCAAGCGCGGGCACGCTCTCACCCGTTCGCCGAGCATGGCGCTCGCATGCGGCAGCCAAAAGCCAGTCGGCGATTTCCGGGTTCTTCGAAAGCAGCGGACCGTGGAGATAGGTGCCGAGAACCTTGCGATAAAGCGCGCCGTCTGCCTTGTCCGCGTCGTTGTTGCCGTGCCCGACCGAGGAAACCACCGCGCCGAAATGCTTCACCCCCTCCGCGAGGTACGTTCTGCCCGCGTGGTTCTCGTATCCCACCACCGGATGCGTCGCGAGCGGCGAGGAGAGCACGATGTTGTCGATAAGGCGGTCGGCGGACGTGCCGGGGCGGCGCGTCTCGATGCCGACGATGTCGAGCCCGGGAACTTCCTCATCGCCGAGCAGCCAAGTCTTGCCGAGAATCTGATACCCGCCGCAGATGGCAAGCACCGGCCCGTCCTCTTCCACGTACGCAGCGAGCTCGTCTTTCATGCGCATGAGCTCCGCCGACGCAAGCTTCTGCTCACGGTCGGGTCCGCCGCCGAGAAACACCAGGTCGACGTCGCCAAGATCGACGGATTCGCCATATTCGACGCGCTTCACCTGGACGGGAATCCCGCGCCATGCAAGGCGCTCGCTCAAGATGCGCACATTGCCACCGTCGCCGTAGAGGTTCAGCAGGTCGGGGAACATGTGGGCGATCACGATGGGGGTAGTCCCCTTCTGACCCCGCGCGGGGGACTCTCCCATCTCGGCGGGTTCTGCCGCGATCAGCCGCTCGTTAGCCCCTGTTCGCTCCTGATCCCGCGCGGGGGACTCCGTGCTCAAACAGTCCTCGCTTCGCTGCGGAACTGCGCGCGGAGCCCCCCGCGCAGGCTCAGGAGCTGCCGCGATGATAGACGAAGGAGCATCCGCGCTCGAAGACGACCCGCCGTCGGCCCGCACAGGGTCGCCAGCTTCGCTTTCCACAGCATCGAGAGCGGACTTCACGCTTGGCAGCGCCGTGTAGTTCGCAATGGCGTAAGCATTCATTTCACAGGGAAGTTTCGCCAGCTCATCGAGGAATTCCTGCGTGTTTTTCACCACCTTGGAGGGAATGCCCGCATACTTCAGGCGCACCTGCATGTCGTTGCCGCGGATGCCCCCGGCGAACACGACGCAACCCTCCTGGCGCGAAAGCTCCTCGAAGTCGATATCCCACAGCCACGAGATGTCGTGGCCGTCGGCCTCTTTGTCGTTGATGAAGAAGGCGACCGCCTTAGGAGAAGCGTCCTTCTCGATGATCTTGAGGTTCTGGTTGAAGCCCGTGGGGTTCTTCGCGAGGTTGAGCAGGACGCTTCGCCCCTTGACGGAATAGCGCTGCAGGCGACCGTTTTTCGGGTCGAAGGACTCGATGGCGGCCTGAATCGCATCGTTTCCGCAGCCCACAAGGTCGGCCGCGACGCCCACCGCAAGCAGGTTGTACACCATGTAGGCACCGCTGAATGCCGCGCGGATCGGCCTTGCAGGTGCGGACTCGCCCGCGTTCGGCTGCGGGCGGGCGATGTCGAAGGAAAGCTCGCGCTCGCCAAGTTCCACGTTTTGCGCCGCGAAATCGAGCGCGGGGCGGGAGAAGCCGCACGTCGGGCAATGCCAAGCTCCCAGCTGGCCGTATTGGCGGAAGTCGTATTCGAACATCGACGAGCACAGCTGGCACATCGTTGCGTCGGAGACCGTGTTCTGCGCAAGGCCCATGCTCTCGCTCACCCCGAACGCGATCTGGCGCGTCCGCTCGCGCCCGGGCAGCTCGGAGGCGCGCTTTGCGATGGTGGCGCACAGGGGGTCGTCGGCATTGAAGACAAGGATGGTCTCAGGCGATGCGGCGAGCGCCTCGACAATACTATCCTGGATGCGATCGATTTCGCCACAACGGTCGAGCTGGTCGCGGAACAGGTTCAAAAGCAGCACGTAGGTCGGCTTGAGCTGCGGCGTCATCTTCTTCAGCCACAGCTCGTCGGATTCGAACACGCCCCAATCGGCCTCTTTCGCATGAAGAAGCGCCGTCGATACGCCGGAATCGAGGTTCGCGCCCGTCCGGTTGCACACCACGCGGGCGCCCGAGCCCTCGAGGACATCGGCGAGCAAGTTGGTCACCGTGGTCTTCCCGTTGGTGCCCACCACCATGATCGACCCGCGGGCAAGCTTTCCTCGCAGGTTCGCGAGCAAACGCGGATCCACGTAGAGCGCAATCTTCCCCGGGAAGTTTGCCGCCGGCCGGTGGAACACGTGCTTCAAGCCCCACGTCGAGATGGAGCTTACGGCTTGAGCTACGGCAAATCTAATGGACATGGACACTCCTCGCAAACGCGGCGAACCTCTCGGGCGATATGCCCGCAATCGAATAGTACCGATAAAAGGGTACAACGGCTTTGCGCGACGGCGCCCAAGTGCGCGGAG
>USJN01000003.1 GCA_900554945.1 uncultured Coriobacteriaceae bacterium
AGATGCAGTACCTCTACAACGACGGCGCCGACTTCAACTTCATGGACCCCGTCACCTTCGAGCAGATGCCCATCTCCGCGGAGACCGTGGGCGATCAGGCCAAGTGGCTCAAGGAAAACGACGAGGTCAGCCTGCTGTACGCTGGTGAGGAGCTCATCTCCATCGAGCCGCAGATGTTCGTCGAGCTCGAAGTGACTGAGACCGAGCCGGGCTTCAAGGGCGACACGGTGCAGGGTTCCACCAAGCCCGCAACGCTCGAGACCGGTGCCACCATCCAGGTCCCGATGTTCGTGAACATCGGCGACGTCCTGCAGGTGGACACCCGCGACGGCCGCTTCATCAAGCGCATGTAGCTCAAAGCAAGCGAACGTATTTTCCAGAAAGCCCGGCAGCTTGAACGCTGTCGGGCTTTCTTGTTATGTGGCGGCTGCGGCAACGGCGCGTGTGCCAAAGACGCGCGGCGGAATCAGCCTTACAGCACAATCATCTCGTGCGTTGATTGGGTGAACACCTCGTAGCCGTTTTCGGTGATCACGCCGAAATCTTCCAGGCGCATGCCGAAGTCACCTGCCAGGTAGACGCCGGGTTCCACCGTGACGACGTTGCCGGGCGCGAGCGGCGCGCCGTTGCGAGGCGAAAGCAGCGGCTCCTCGTGGATGTCGATGCCGACGCCATGCCCCAGGCTGTGGCCCATCTTGCCCGCGAAGCCGTGCTCGGCAAGCACATGCTCGGCAAGTTCGTGCGCCTCCTTACCCGTCATACCCGGGCGAAGCACGGCCTCCACCTGCTCGTTCGCATCGCGAATGGCAGCATATCCCGCGCGAAGGCGCTCCGATGGCTCGCCGAGGAACACCGTGCGCGTCATGTCGGAGCAATACCCCTGCGCCCGCGCGCCGAAGTCCATAACGACGCACTGCCCCGCTTCGAGCTTCGTAGCGCCTGGGACAGAATGGGGACTTGCACCGTTCGCACCGCACGCAACGATCGAGGGGAACGCCAAACCCTCGGCTCCATGGCGAACCATGAATTCTTCTAGCTCGATCTGCACCTCGCGTTCGGTCATGCCAGGCTTCATAAAGGTGATGATATGGGAAAACGCCGCGTCAGTGATGGCTTGCGCCGCCTTCATGCGAGCAATCTCGTCCGCATCCTTCACGCCGCGAAGGCCCACGATGAAGTTCGACGTCTCGTGCAACTGCACATCGGGAAGCGATTCGGCAAAAGCGCGCTCAAGCGAACGGAAGCCCGAAAGCGCAATCGAGTCCTCGACGCCGAGCGAGTACGATTTGCCTCCCGCAAGTTCGCACGCACCGCCGAGCGCGACCGCTGCGAACTTCGCATGCGAAACACGCTCGTCGTTCACCTCCACCACACCGCCATGAATGCCCGCCGCTTTCTTACAAGCTTCGGAATAGCGCGAGTCAGTGTGCAGCGTCGCACCGTCGGGCGTGACGAGCATCGCATGCGCGTCTTCCTCGTCGAACACGCCGTCGAAGGCCGAAAGCCACTGGACGTTCGACGTCTCGCGTACGAAAAACGCGTCGATCTCCGCGTCAGCACATGCCTCACGAAGCTTGTTTATCCTGTTCAAGCTTATGTTTTCCATAGTGCGAAGCCTCCAATGGAAAGGGACGCCCGCGAAGGCGCCCTTTATCGTTCGTTTCTTATTTTAACGGCGCAGCGATAACCTCGCCCGCGGGGTAACGCTCCTCGAAGCCTTCCCCAAGCCGTTCGCGCGGACCCTCGAGCAGGATATCGATGGCGTCGCAATAGCCTTTGAACCCGCGTCCCTTCACCTGCGCCACGCACGCCGGCGCGATGACCGAGATATGGCGGAACGCCTCGCGCGCATCGACGTTGGAGATATGCACCTCGACGCACGGCGCGTCGATGCCGCCCACCGCGTCGCGCAGCGCGTAGGAATAGTGCGTGTGGGCGCCGGGGTTGTAGACGATACCGTCGTAGGCCGTATGCGCCTCGTGGATCTTGTCGATGAGGCAGCCCTCATGGTTCGATTGATAGCACTCAACGGAAACACCCTTGGAAGCACCGTAATCGACCACAAGTTTTTCGAGGTCAGCAAGCGTATTACTGCCATATATCGCAGGCTCGCGAACACCCAGCATATCCAAGTTCGGCCCATTCACCAGAAGAATCTTCATGCTCTGCTTCCTTTTGTCCTTTTCCTGAAGGGGAAGACGACGTTGCCGCCCGTCCGCTCCATTCCTTGCGTTGCGAGTTGATTGCGGTCCCTTCAGTCGCTCGGCAGTCCTGCTCGCGCAAACAGCCCACTGGGCTGTTTGGCTCGTGCGGAACTCGCTTTGTGAAGGAACCGCAATCAACTTCTCGAGCCCGAAGGCAAACCAACAGTCATATCCCGAAGATCCGCGAAAGGCACCTGACGACCCCCTCCGACCCCGACGAGCGGAAGGCGTGCGGCGGCGCTCACCAAGCGAGTTCCGCAGCGCAGCGAGGACTGTCTGAGCGACTGAGCGTCGCCGCGTGCTCTCCGCGGACCCGCAGGTCAACCGCCCAATCTACTTGCTTCGCGCCCACGCAGCGAGATGCTCGAGGATCACGGCGTCTTCCACTTCCCTCAATTCCCATTGCCCAATGTCAACCGGCAGCACAAACCTCACCACGCCGCCGCGCACCTTCTTATCGCGCTTCATCACGGCAAGCATGTCCTCGGGTGCCGCCGACCAGGAAAGCGCAGGAAGCCCCAGCTCATCGAGGAGATTGTCCTGCGCGCGCACCACATCGAGCGAGGTTCCCGCAATCGCCGCGCCCAAACGTGCCGCAAAGCGCATGCCTTCCGCCACCGCCGCGCCATGGGAATACGTGCCGTAACCGGCAAGCGACTCCACCGCATGCCCCAGCGTGTGACCGTAGTTCAGGCACTCGCGCACGCCGCGGCTTTCCGTCTTGTCCTGCGCGACGACATCGGCTTTGAACACGACGGAGCGCGCGATGGCCTCGGCGGTCACATCGTGGTCGCGCGACGCGAGCGCGGAGGCGTTGTCGCTCAGCCAGAAGAAGAACTCGTCGGAATCGATCACCGACGACTTCGCGATTTCCCCGCAGCCGCATGCCCATTCGCGCGCGGGCAACGTGGAGAGCACCTTAGTCGAGGCGCACACGTACGCCGGCTGCGTGAAGGTGCCTACGAGGTTCTTGCCTGCGGAAAGGTTCACGCCCGTCTTGCCGCCGACCGAGGAGTCGACCATGGCGAGCAGCGATGTAGGCGCCTGCACCACGGTGATGCCGCGCATGAACGTGGATGCGGTGAACCCGGCAAGATCGCCCACCACCCCGCCGCCGAGCGCCACGACAGCGCAGTCGCGGCCGAGCTTCAAGCCCGCCATCGCTTCCCAAATCTCGCCTGCGACCTCGACGGACTTCGTTTTCTCTCCTGCGGGGACGACGATTTCGCTCACGCGGTAATCCGCAGCGCGAAGCGATGCCTTCGCCTCCTCGAGATACAGCGGGGCCACGTTGGTGTCGGATAGAACCAGGATGCGCGGCGCGTTCGCCGTGGAGTCGACGCGGCGCAGGTAGTTTCCCAGCCCGTCGAGCACGTCGGGACCGATGCGCACATCGTAGGGCCGCTCACCGGGGATGTTCACAATCACTTTCGTCGCTGGCACAATACGCCTTCTTTCTCGAGTGCGCGCTGAACCTCGCGCGCGATTCGCGGGACGCTCTTGCCCGCCGTGTCGATTTCCACGTCAGCCACACCCGAATACAGCGGCGCCCGTTCCAGGCAGCGTTTGCGCGCAGCATCGATATCCTGGAACAACGGGCGGCTCGACTTGTCGGAGATGCGGCTCGCGGCCTCGTCCACCGTCACCTGAAGGTGCACGACGAACCCCGATTCGGCAAGAATCTCGCGGTTTTCCTCGCGCAGGACGACACCACCCCCGCACGAGATGACGAGCGGCTCCTCCTTCGAGGCGAGCTCGCGCAGGACATCGGTCTCGATAGCGCGGAAAGCATCCTCGCCGCCTTCCGCGAAGATTTCCTTCACGCGTTTGCCCTCGCGGCGTTCGAGGTAGGTGTCCATGTCGACCGACGAGATGCCGCAGGTGCGCGCAAGGCGGCGCGCCACGCTCGTTTTCCCCGCGCCCATGAAGCCCACGAAGAACACGGGGCGGGCGAGTTGCATGGGTTCCGCCGTCATCGGGACATCGTCCTCAGGCGTGCCTTGTACGACTTGAGGTTCGCCTTGATATCCGCCATGCAGGAGCCGCCGAACATCTCCTGGTACGCGTTGGCCAGCACAAACGCCACCTCGCCTTCCGCAACCACAGCGGCGGCGGGCACGGCGCACACGTCGGAGCGCTCCCTGGATGCGTCTGCAACCTCCAGCGTGTCCATGTTCACCGTGGCGAGCGGGCGCATGAGCGTGGGAATGGGCTTCATCGCGACGGTCGCCACAAGCGGCAGCCCCGTCGTCATGCCGCCCTCGAGGCCGCCCGCGTTGTTCGACGCGCGCGTGAAGCAATCGCGCTCACGGTCGAGCACGATGGGGTCGTGCACCTCGCTCCCCAAGCGACGAGCGACCTCGAATCCCATCCCGAACTCGACGCCCTTCATCGCCTGGATGGAAAAGAGCGCCTGGCCCAAGCGCGCCGTCAGGCGATCGTCCGCCGTCGCATAGCCGCCAAGCCCAGGAACAAGGCCCGTCGCCACGACGCGGAACGTGCCACCGATCGTGTCGCGCTCTGCCTTCGCGCGCTCGATTTCCGCGATCATCGCACGGGTCGCCTGCGCGTTCGGGCAGCGGACCTCGCTCGTCTCGATATCGAGCGGCGTGTAGTTCACGCAGTTGACGAAGGGATTTTCCTCGCGGAATTCCGCTTCGCCGATGCGATTCACGTAGGAAAACACCTCGACGCCCAGTTCGGCCAAGAACTCGCGCGCGATGCCAGCTGCCGCCACGCGAGCGGCGGTCGAGCGGGCGCTTGAGCGCTCGAGGATGTTGCGGCAATCGTCGGTGTTCGTCTTCAGGGCACCCACCAGATCGGCATGCCCCGGCCGCGGCGTCACCTCGCGAACCAGCCCCTCAGGCTCCTCGCCAAACACGGCCATGCGGTCCGTCCAGTTCTCCCAATCGCGATTGCGGACTGTGAGCGTTACCGGCGAGCCGATGGTTTTCCCAAAACGGATGCCCGACGTAACCTGCACGGTGTCGCGCTCGATGGACTGCCTGCCACCGCGCCCGTAGCCCGATTGGCGACGAGCCAGGTCGGAGTTGATTTGGGATTCGGAGACCCGCAAGCCCGCAGGCACGTCCTCGACGATGGCGGTAAGACATGGGCCGTGGCTTTCCCCGGCGAAAACGTAACGCATAGAGAGTCGCTTTCCTATCAAGTTCGTATAGTTTCTGGCACATTGTAGCGCATGAGAACACGAGCGCCCTGTTCAGGCGTATATGCGCAGGATGATTCCAATATGGGGAGCGCGAGCGGCCTTTCGCATGCGCAATCCAACGCGAGCGACCCCGACGAGGCCTTGCGCCAGCGCACTGAGCGCCGCAGATTCGTCCTCTGCGCGAGCAGCCCGCTTCTATTTCACGCCAAGTTGCTGGGCGAGCTTGCTCGTCGTTCCCGTGATCTCGCTCGCGTCGCCACCTGCCTCGATGGTCTGCATCATCGTCGCAAGGGCGTTTTCGTCGCAGAACACATACGATGCGCTCTTGTACATGCCAGTGATCGACGGAACCATGCACGATGTCATCGTGAGCTCACCATCCTGGAACTGCGTGGCCAGGCTGTACAGGTCGGTCACGGACATGTCGGTGGTGATGCTGCCCGCGGCCGTTTGCACAATGCCCGGGAGTTTCGCCAGCGGCATCGAGAGGATCTTCTCCGCAAGCGCTGCGATGAGCTTGCGCTGGTTCGCCGTGCGCGTGAAGTCGCCATCGACGTAGGCGCGGCTGCGCGCGAACACGAGAGCGGTCTCGCCGTCCATATGCTGCTCACCGGCCTCGATGATGATCTTCTTCTGGCCGATGACCGACCCGTCGGCATCAGGATCGTTGATGCGCTGGTCAACCGTCACATCAACCCCGCCCACCGTGTCGACAAGGCCAATCAGGCTGTCGAAATCGACCTCGGCGTAATGCGAGATGTTCACGCCGAGAAGCTCGCTCGCCTCTTTGATGGCAAGCGCGGCGCCGCCGTAGGAGTACGCGGCGTTGAACTTGCAGTAGCCGTAACCGTCGATGTTGATCATCGTGTCGCGGGGAATCGAGACGAGTGTCGCGGAATTGGTCGTCGGGTCCACGCGCACGACGATGTTCGTGTCGGAGCGGGCGCCCATGGATTCATCGTCCGCACGGGCATCCGAGCCGATGAGCATCATGTAGAAGGGCTCGTCAAAGCTCGTCGTCTTGACAAGCACGTCGTTGATCTCGTCGAGCTCGGTCGCGCTTTTCTGCCCCTTGGTGAGCGTATCGTTCACGCTGTTCACCCACAGGGCAGCCGCCGTTCCCGCCCCGACGAACACGACGAGCACGGCAAGTACAACCGCAATCGCGATTTTCTTGCCGCGCGAGCCCTTTCGATTCTTCTTTTGGTAATTAGGGTTCGAACGTGAGTATTGCGAGGTGGACGAGGGGTTGCTGCGCTGTGCGCCAGCAGGTTTGACGGCAGAGTACGCCCCCTGCGGGAAGCTTTGGGACCCGCCGTGCGCCGCCTTCGCGCTGCGCACCTGACCTTCACCGTGCGCCGCGCTCACGCCGCACGCTCCGTTTGCCTGACTTGCGCCGCTTGTCGACTTCGACCCGCGCGGCGTCTTTCCCTGGGGGCTGGGCCCTCGATAGTGCTGTGGCATTTCTTCTCCTTACATCCAGTCCCCAGAATTATTCTTCTATACGTTGAAACCCGCAGCGTTCGCCATAATCTCGAACAGCTCGTCGAACGAGAGCTCGCAATCGATGCCCGACACGTCGCATACGGCCTGCACGGTGGCGACCGCCTGCGCAACGAGCATTCCGCCGCCATCCGCAAACGTGCACCCTGCAGCCTTGGCACCCGCCGCGAAGGCGGTTTCCCCATGCGCGTAGACAACGTCGAAGGCGCGCTGGCCCTCGTGGAAAAGCGATACATCGAACGGCGCCGGATCGCCCTCACGCATCCCGAGCGGCGTCGCATTGATGACGAGGTCGGCTGCGGCGATAGCCTGGGTCGACGTGGTGTAGCTGCCGAACTTGAACGTGGTCTCGTCGTAGGCGGTGAGGAAGCTTCGGTGCCCGTCGACGGCGGCCTGTAAGTCGACCGTCGCATGAGCGAGCGTGCCGAACTCATCCACATACCGGTCGAGAACCTCGCGTGCACGCTCCTTGTCGCGCGAGAGCAAAAGCACCTCGGAAGCGCCCGCGATCGCCGCAGCATGGAAGATGGCGAGCGCCGTGGGCCCCGTGCCGCATACGGCGACCTTCGCTCCGTCGAAGGAGAAGCCCGTCCGCTCGAGATACCCCACGCAGCCCCGGCCGTCGGTGTTGAAGGCGATGAGCGCATCGCCCTTCTTCACGAGGATGTTCGCACCGTGTGCAAGCTTCGCCGACGCCGCCCGCGCCGTGGCAGCCGCAAGCGCCTCGGGCTTGTACGGTGTCGTGATGTTTATGGAGAGGAAGTCGCGCGCCGCGAGAAACGCTTTCGCCTCGGCAGGTGTCTCGCAATCCATTAGGCCGTATTCCCAGGGAAAGCCCAACTTCGCGTATACGGCGTTGTACATCACGGGCGACTTCGAGTGAGCCACCGGATACCCGAGCACATAGAGCTTCTGCGGGATGTTGCGAACGTCGTTTTCCATAGCTAGATGCGCACCTCTTCTCCCCGCTCGCATGCGACGGGGGCCTCTGGCTGAGCATCGCCCATAAGCACTCGCTCGAAGTGGCGCAGGAATAGCGTATGAGGCAGGTCCTGCTCAACGAGCGGCTGAATAAGGTACGCCTTGATTCCCACCGTATGGGCACCGAGCACGTCGGTCATAAGCTGGTCGCCAATTGCGACCGTGTTCTTGCGCTTCGCCCCGACCTTACGCATCGCGGTGAAATACGCGGGAGGACACGGCTTCATCGCCTTGGCAACGATGGGAAGCCCCACCTCGTCAGCGAAGTCGTACACCACATTGTGCCAGTTGTTGGACAGCAAACAGATAGCCACACCCGCCTCGCGCGCGCAGCCGAGCCACACGCGAGCATCGCGCGGAATCACCTGCGTGTCGCGGGGGACGAAGGTGTTATCGATGTCGAGCAGCACGTTTTCAAACCCGAAATATCGATCGGGTTTGAAATATGCCATGGACTTCCTTTGCGTGAACTGCCGCAACAACGCCTATGAGTGAGCGGCGACGGTCGCCTGGTGCTCGTCGTAGGTCTTGTCGAAGAAATAGTCAATCGTGCCCTGGTCGTTCGGCCAGAACGAGAAGAAGTAGTAGTCGTCGAAATCGGGCGCCGGATTGCATGCCGCCTGAAGACTACCAATGCTCGGGGAGCAGATAGGCGTCGGGGGCAGACCGGCATGGCGGCGCGTGTTGTAGGCGCTGTCTGTGGTCCAATCGTAGTTGTCGGGATCGCCGCCGATCTCGTAGGCGGTCGTGGCGTCCGAGCCCAGAAGGCCGTACGTCGGTGCACCAGTGTTCAGCAAACGGTTATAGAAGACCGCCGACACCTTCGCACGGATATCGGCGTCGTCACTCGCTTCCTTCTCGATGATTGAAGCGAGGATGAGCGTCTGGTACGAGTTGAAGTTCTTGCTGGTGGGGTACGAATAATCGAGCGTCGCCACCTCGGTCTGGTACTGCGAGAGCATCGCGCGGATAAGCGAGTCAGCCGTATCGGTTGCGCTCACCGCATACGTTTTCGGAAAGAGAAAGCCCTCGAGCGAGTTCGTGCCCGCATCCTTTAGGAAGGGGAAGTCGCCCGCGTACACGCTTGCATTAGACGCCTGCGCTTTAAAGTCATCGGCCGAGATGCGGCCATTCGTGGCGGAGCTCACGCGGTCGGCGATGTTTGCCAAGGTGAGGCCTTCAGGGATGGTAACCGAGGGGCCCGATAGGCCAGGGCCTGCGGAAAGCGTCTTCGCGAGGTCCTCAAGCGACATGCCGCCCGTCAGCGTGTACGTACCCGGTTGCAGCGAGCCATCGAGGCCGAGGTCGGATACCTTCTTCGTGAAGTCGCCCGCGGACGAGACAAGGCCCGCCTCCTGCAGCGATTGTGCGATAGAAGACGTCGATGCGCCCTCGGCGACTTCGACGGTGACCTGCTGGCCGTCGGCGACGAGGTTGCCAGACGTGCAACCGCGAACAAGCGTGGACACGCCGAGGATGAGAAGCAGCGCCACGACGACGATGACCGCGATGAAGGCAATCATCGGCCCCTTCGAACGCTTCGGCTGCAGCGCGCTCGTGTCGTAGGTACGGAACTGGCGATCGCCCATGGAATGCGCAACGCGCGCCCGATGATTCGGACGCGAAGAATAGGTGATTTGGCGTTTGAATGGAGCCATCAGTTACCTTTCGAGATTGCGAGCAGCCCGTTCGTCGAGCCATGCCTGCAGAAACAGACTTGCCGCTATCATATCCACTTTACCTCGCATGTCCTTCTCGCTTAGGCCCTTTTCACGCAAACTGCGCTTGGCCTCGCGCGAGCTAAGGCGCTCATCTGCGAATTCGTGGGGAATGCCGCAGTTTTTGGAGATGGCGTCGGCCACCTTGCGAATGCGCTTCGCCTGCGGGCCTTCCTCGCCTGCAAGCGTCTTGGGAAGTCCACACAAAAGCAACTCGGGCTCCCAGTCCTCGAGCACGCGCTTGAACGGCTTCGCATTGTCCGTCACTTCCCGAGCAGGAAGAACGCAAACGGGGGAAGCCACGCGCTCGCCGGGATCGCATACGGCGATCCCCACGCGGACCTCCCCGATATCGAGAGCAAGTATACGCACAGCCTAGAGCAGCATCTTCCTGGCCGACTCGAGCGCTGCATCGATGCCGGACACGTCCTTGCCGCCTGCCTGGGCCATCGCAGGCTTTCCGCCGCCGCCGCCCTTGACGCACGGGGCGATTTCCTTGATCACCGCGCCGGCATTGAAGCCAGCGGCCACAGCCTCGTCGGTACCTGCGGCCAGAAGCGTGGCCTTCCCTTCGTTGTCTGCGATGAGCACAACAGCGCCCGGGGTTTCCATACGCGCGCGAACGACGTCCCACATGTTGCGCATCGCGCCCGGCTGGGCGATCTTCACGCGGCTGATGATGACGGGGTAGCCGCCCTGCGCCTGCTTGGCAGCCGAAAGGAGCATGTTCACGCCGTCGTCGGAGATGGCGGTCTTCGCGGCCTTGCGGGTCTTCTGGAATTCCTTCAGCGTCTTCATGTTGGCGGCCGTGCGCTCGGAAACGTCGAACAGCGGAACGCGCAGCTCGGCAGCCGTTTCCTTCAGCTCGGCCTCAATCTTGTTCACGTACTCGAGGGCGCCGAAGCTCGTCACGGCCTCGATGCGGCGCAGGTTCGCGCCGACGCCGGTTTCGGAGGTGATCTTCACCAGGCCGATTTCGGCGGTGTTGGCCACGTGGCAGCCGCCGCACAGCTCGCGGGAGAACTCGCCGCACTCGACGACGCGTACAACGTCACCGTACTTCTCGCCGAACAGCGCCGTCACGCCGGATTCGCGGGCGGCGTCGAGCGAGGTCTCGTAGATGTTGGTGGAGACGGCGGACATGATTTCCTCGTTCGCCACGCGCTCGACTTCGGCCAGCTGCTCGGGCGTGGTGGCCTCGAAGTGCGTGAAGTCGAAGCGAAGGCGGTCGGGCCCAACGTAGGAACCTGCCTGCTTCACGTGATCGCCCAGTACGAGGCGAAGTGCTGCATGCAGGATATGCGTCGCGGTGTGGTTGCGGGTAATGCGGGCGCGGCGCGCACCGTCGACCGCCGCGGTAACCTCATCGCCCACGGCGATGGTGCCGGACGCGACCTTCGCTTTGTGGCACACAAGACCCTTCTCGGGCGCCTTCGTGTCGAACACGTCCGCCTCGGCGTTGACGCCGCGAAGCGTGCCAGTATCGCCGACCTCGCCGCCCATCTCGGCGTAGAACGTGGTCGTGTCAAGTACGATTTCGCCTTCCTCACCTGCGGAAAGCTTTTCGACGCGCTCGCCGTTCGCAATGATGGCGACTACCTTCGCCGCGCATTCCAGCTCGCTGTAACCCACAAACTCCGTGGCACCGACTTCCTTCAACACGTCGGCGTGGATACCGCCGTAGGTGCTCCAAGCAGCCTCGGCGTCCTTCGTGTTGGCGGCGCGGGCGCGCTCGCGCTGTTCGTCCATGCAGCGCTCGAAGCCCTCCATGTCGACCTTCACATTGCGGTCGGCGCACATCTCCTCGGTCACCTCGACAGGGAAACCGTAGGTGTCATGCAGGGTGAAAGCCTCCTCGCCCGAAAGCGTGTCGCCCTCGAGCTTGTCGAGCGCTTCCGAGAGAAAGACCTGGCCCTGACGCAGCGTGGCGCCGAAGCGCTCTTCCTCGGAGAGGATCACGCGGCGAATGAGCTCGCGGTTTTCCACGACCTCAGGGTAGACCGTGCCCATGAGCTCCACGATCTCATCGACGTAGTCGTTCAAGAACGGCCCTTCGATGCCGATCATGTGCGCCTTTTGGATGGCGCGACGAAGCAGGCGGCGCAACACGTAGCCGCGGCCCTCGTTGGAGGGCAGGATGCCGTCGGCGATCATGAACGTGACCGAACGGCTGTGGTCGGCGATGATGCGCAGCGACTTGTCCACCGCCGCGTCCTGTTTGTAGGTCTTGCCCGCCAGGCGCTCGCCCACGCCGACGAGGCTGCGAAGCACGTCGGTGTCGTAGTTGTTGGTGACGCCCTGCATGATGGCGGCGATGCGCTCGAGGCCCATGCCGGTGTCGATGTTCTTGGTGAGCAGCGGTGCGAGCGTGCCGTCTTCCTGGCCGTCGAACTGGGTGAACACGCAGTTCCAGAACTCGAGGTAGCGGTCGCAATCGCAGCCGGGCTTGCAGTCGGGGCTGCCGCAGCCGACTTCGGGACCCTGGTCGAAGTAGATCTCGGAGCAGGGACCGCAGGGGCCGGTGGGGCCGGCGCGCCAGAAGTTATCGTCCTCACCGAGGCGCGAGATGTGGTCCTCGGGAACGCCGAGCGACTTCCAGATCTCGATCGTCTCATCGTCGTCCTCGAACACCGTGAAGTAGAGCTTTTCCGCCGGCAAGCCGAGCACCTCGGTGGAGAACTCGAAGGCCCAGGCGCACATCTCGTTCTTGAAGTACTTGCCAAAGCTGAAGTTGCCCATCATCTCGAAGAACGACAGGTGGCGCGCGTCGCCGATGTTGTCGATGTCGTTGGTACGCACGCACTTCTGCGCGGTCGTGGTGCCGATGTAGGCTGGGTCGAGCTCCTTCTGGTGAAGGAAGTAGGGCTTGAACTGCACCATGCCGGCGCTCGTCAAAAGCAGCGACGGATCGTCGGGGATGAGGGAGGAGGACGGCATGCGCTTGCATCCCTTCTCCTCGAAGAAGGCGAGGTACTTCTCGCGGATTTCTGCGGTGGTCATGTACTTCATGGTGGTTGTTCTTCCCTTATCACTCAAGAACGCCCCGCAGGAATGCGGAAGCGTTCGTTTCCACGTTGTCAACAGCGCGAGGCGCCGCTATTTCTTTTCTTCCTTTCCGCGCAGGCGCTCCCTGATTTTGCGCCTGTTCTCGGCATTTTCGGCGCGTTTCTTCTCGGCGCGCGCGAATTCCGCCGATCCGTCGGGGTGCGGGGACGTAGCATCGGCGATAGGATTTGGTGCATCGCCGTCTTCGCTCGACGAGGGAGTGCCCAAGAAGAACACGCCGTCCTTCGAGACGAGGCGTCGGCCCGTTCGCTTCTCGAAATAATACACGAAAACGGATTTCGCGACGGCAACGGCGGGAATAGATGCCAGCATGCCCACAAGCGAGCCTGAAAGCCCGCCCATTGCACCGCCAAGCGCCGAGCCCGCCATGAGGGCGATGAGCGTAAGCGCCGGGTGGATGTCGACCGAGTCGGACATGATCTTCGGCGAGATGAACGTGTAGACGAACTGCTGGATCACGATGGTGCCGAGGATGGCGATGACGGCGACGAGCGGGCTTACGAAGATGCCGACGATCGCAGCGAGACCGCCGCCCAGCCAGGGGCCGATGATCGGGATGATGTTTAAGATGCCCGTGATGCCGCCCAAGGCCATCGAGTTGGGGATGCCGAGCACGGCGAAGAGGACTCCGCAGGCCACGCCGATGATCGCGCACTGCAGAAGCGTTCCCTTGATGTAGCCGCCCATCACGCGCGTGAACGTGATGTGGAGCATCTCGAGGTCCTCGGCATGCGCGTCACCCACGAGGCGCTTGCATTCGCGCCCGAGCTGGGGCAGCTGCATAAGAATCCAGAAGGCAACCACGAGGGCGAAGCCGATAGCCATAAGCGCGTTGGCGAGTCCCGTGCCGAATGCGATGGCGCCCGAGGCGCTGTTCTTCGCGAAGTCGCCCGCCCAATCCATGGCGGAGGCCTGCACATCGGTGACGAATGCGCGGACCGACTCGTCCTCGAGCATGTAGGCGTAGCGCGCGTACATGTCGTTCGCCCAATCGGAGATGCCCTGCACGTAGACGGGGACGTTCTCGATCAAGTTCGCGAACTGGGTGTTCATGCCAACGCCAGGCGAGAACAAAAGGAACGCTACAAGCGCCAGCACCGCGAACATGATCACGTACCCGATGGCCGTGCCCACCGTTCGGTTGATGCCGATCTCCTCGAGCTTGTTCACCGTGCCGCGCAGGACGAACACGATGATGGTCGTCCAGATGACGATGGCGACGGGCACCGAGAGAATGTTCAATAGCTGCACGACGACCCAGGTGAGCGCGATGGCGCCCACGATGGTCCAAACGTTTAAGAAACGCCTGCGAGCTTTGTCCGTCTTACCTGATTGTTTGTCCTGCGCCACGTCGCTCAAAGCCTATTCCTCCGAAGACGCCGTTTTGTCGGCATCGGACGAGGCGGTGGCACCCGTTTCCGGGGCATAGGTGAAGTATTTGCTCTCGTCGGAAGAGGCGGGCTCGACTACGGGCGCGGGCTCAGGTTGCGCGGCGGGCTTGGCTGCGGGGGTCGCTGCGGTCGCGGCCACGGCGGAAGCGGAAGCCTCCTCGTTAGACGCCTTGCCGGCGACTCGGCCTTTGCCGGCCGCAACTGCGGCAGCTGCGGCATCGGCGGTCGCATCGACGAAATCGCTGACGGGATTAGGCTCGTCAGGCGCGCCCTGCCCTAAGGCAACAGACTCGTCGGACGCCTTTTTCGGCGTGAACTTCCGGCGGACCTTCTTGGTGACGGAGTTGACGAGCTCGAGGGGCGCATTGGTCACCGTATCGACCGCGTTCACGGCACTCGATGCCGAGCTGGTGATTTCCCCCACGTCCTCGAGAATCTGATCGAGGCGCATGACTTCCAGATTCGCGGCGTCGACCGTGAGGGACACGCGATCGACCAGGGGATCGATTTTGTCGCACACAGGCTCAAGCGATGCCGTAATCTTCTCCACGTGCTCGAGCGTGGGCTCGAGTTGCTTCTGCACGCTCGTCACCGTTTCGCGAGTCTTGCGAATCGTCATGACAAGCTCGACGACAAACCACACCAAAACGATGCCGACCAGCACATATACCACCGGCAAAGCAATGTTTATCACGCTGAAGAAATCCATCCGCGCCTCCTTTGTTCCGAAGCCCTAACTATAGCACTTCGCCCGTTCCATCAGGCTCTTTCCGTGGCGTTTTCACCTGCTGTTCATAGGCTTCGGGCGCGGGAGCAGGGACATCCACCGAGTGTGCCGTTTGGGCGGAAGCGTCCGAAGGCACTTTGTCCTCGGAGGAGAGCTTCCTTTCAGCAGAAGCAGCAGTCGCGTTGCGCTTCGCCCCTCGCGAGGAATTGCCTGCCGCGGCGCGGCTTTCCGCCGTGGCAGGATTACCCGTCGTCGCGCGACTTTCCGCTGGAGTACGATAGCCTTTTGTAGCGCGACTTTCCGCCGTGCGGCCGAGCACCGCCGCGCGGTCGCGGGCGGCGGCATCCGCGCGGTAAGCTTCCCAACCCCGCTCGCTCGGATGATAGAAGCAGCCGCGCTCCAAGCCATCGGGAAGGTAGCGCTGCTCGACCCATCCTTCGGGGTAGTCGTGGGGATATTTGTAGGTTCCGTAGTTCTCAGATCCCGGACGATGCCTATCGCGCAGGTAATCGGGCACCTTGCGCGCAGGCCCCCGTCGAACCTCGGCGAGCGCCGCGTCGATTCCCGCCTCCGCGGCGTTGCTCTTCGGGGCGAGCGCTAGGTATATCGCCGCCTGCGCCAGGTTGATGCGGCATTCCGGGTAGCCGATGACCTCAGCAGACTTGAATGCGGCTTCGGCAATGAGAAATGCTTGCGGGTCGGCGTTGCCCACGTCTTCCGAAGCCTGGATCATCATGCGGCGCGCGATGAACTTCGGGTCCTCCCCACCGTCGATCATGCGCGCGAGCCAATAGAGCGCAGCGTCGGGGTCGCTCCCACGCATCGACTTGATGAACGCGGAGATGACGTCGTAGTGCATGTCCTTGTTCTTGTCGTAAGCAAGCGCGCGGTGGGGCGTTGCGCGACGCACGATATCGACGCTGATGAGAGCAGGCTTTTTGGGAGTACCGGGCGCCACCATCTGCGAGGCGAGCTCGAGCGTGGTAAGCGAGGCACGCCCATCGCCCCCAGCGAGCAGTACGATTGCGGAAAGTGCGTCGTCGGCAAGCGCATAGCGCCCGGCGAGCCCGCGTTCGTCAGCGAGCGCGCGGCGAACAAGCTGCGCGATTTCCCCATCGGTGAGCGAGTGGAGCTCGACCACGCGGGAACGGCTGATGAGCGCTGAGTTCACTTCGAAGAACGGGTTTTCCGTGGTGGCTCCCACCAGCACGAGCACGCGGTTTTCGACCGCATGGAGCAGCGCGTCTTGCTGACTGCGGTTGAAGCGGTGGATCTCGTCGACGAACAGGATGGTTCGAAGGCCCTGCATCGTCAGGCGCTTTTCCGCGGCGCTAATCTCGCGGCGCAGGTCGGACACGGTGCCGCCGATGGCGGACACTTCCACAAAGGTTGCCCTCGTGTGCTCGGCGATGACATGCGCAAGCGAGGTTTTCCCCGTGCCCGCGGGCCCGAAGAGGATGACCGAGCTTAGGCTGTCGCCTTCAATGGCGCTGCGCAACCAGCTGCCAGGGCCGACCGCGTCGGTCTGTCCCACGACCTCATCGAGCGTGCGGGGGCGCATGCGCACCGCAAGCGGCGCCACTTCCGCGCGGCGCTCGTTTTCTATTGCTGTAAATAAGGTTTCCATGCCGCGTATCATATCATGCGAACGTTTGTTTGCCCAGAGGCGAAGAGCGAGAAAAGAAATGACCCGCCGGAAAGGGAGGTCCGGCGGGCCCAAGGAGGGGATTAGACGGTCGGGGTTAGGACCGCCTGTTGCTTTCGAAAGAAGGCAACTGCAGGGTTCTCGAAGGAGGGGGGACCTTCTCACCTGCTGCTTGCAGTATAACAACCACCCTTGAACCCCTTATGTTCGACACGTGGGCATCTTATGAATCAACCAGGGCTTTTGTTACGAGTTCGTTTCTTTTAGCGGCTCCGAGACAATCCGCTCCCTCTGCTTGCCACGCTCGTCTACCTTATCAACAGGTTCGTCTTCTCGTTTGATTGCGTTTTGCCGTACGAGTTTGTCAACTATCATCTCGCCGACCTTTGCGGCGGCATCGTTTTCCCTGCTTACGTAAACGTCCTGACCAGGGTTGTTTCGGGCAGAGAGATTATCTGCGGCCTGGGGTCTTCCCTCCTTCTCTCGGCATTGTGCGCAGTATGCTGGGAAGTCTTGGCCTCGTGCTTCCTGCATTTCGGCACCGCCGATCCCATTGACGCCCTCATGTACTTCCTCGGCGGGCTTGTCTACCTCGCTTTCTACAAGATTCTCCCGAGAGAGGGAAAAGTGGCCTAGCCGCGCGCCTGGGAAGCTTGCGCGACACAACGGCGACAATCCTGCCCATACCCCCTGGGAATTCGCGCGCGACACTTTTCGAGAGGGTCCTGCCAGAAATCGGGTGGTTTTCATCAAGCCAGAGAAAAGGTAATGAGCTTGAATTTGGGTTAGCTCAGCTTGCGTTGTTCTGACCTGGTCATTTGCTTGGACGGAATTGAAACTGGCTTGGCAATGCGGTTGTATAGCTTTTGGATTCGGCGACAAGGCTTCTCGATTTGATGAAGAGTGCCGTTTTTCTGGCAGTTACCCCCTTCTCCAAGTGCACTGTAATCACGCGCTTTTCGAAACAGGGAGAAATCGGTCTTTTTTGTTCGCTAAAATGGACGAGCGCAAAGCTGTGAATTGGCTCTGCGGGAAGGCGACCGGTTGGAGGAGACGGTGGAAAAACAGGAATCGATCGATGCGTGGTTCGCGCTCGTTTCCGAGCAGGCGAAGGCGACTGCACAGCGATTGCTCTTAGAGGTTGACGACCTGCGAAGGGAAGAGACCATCTATCCGCCGCAAGGCGACATCTTGAACGCGCTTGCCTATGTAGCGCCCGAAGATGTTCGCGCCGTCATTCTGGGGCAGGACCCCTATCATGGCCCGGGGCAGGCGATGGGCTTGTCATTCTCGGTGCCCAACGGGGAGAAGCTTCCGCCAAGCTTGCGCAATATCTATAAGGAAATGGCATCTGACCTGGGGTGCAATATGCCCGTGAGCGGTGATTTGTCTGCGTGGGCACAGCAAGGCGTGCTGCTTTTGAACGCGACGCTCACCGTGCGGGAGCACGCAGCGAACTCCCACAGCAAGTTGGGCTGGCAGGTGGTCACAACGGCGATCGTCGAGGCGTGCATGCGCTTGCCTCAGCCGGTGGTCTTTTTGGCGTGGGGACGTCCGGCTATCAAGCTGATCGAGAGCGCGAAGGCGCGCGTGTCGAAGGATGCGCTCGAGGGCGGAGATTGCGCTGGCGTTGCGGGCTCTGGCTCCGATGACCCCGCATCGAGCGGTACCGCCCCCGCTGTCGCCGACGCAACCGGCTCCTCTTCAGGTGACGCTCTTTCCCGTAAGTTCATCCTCAAAAGCACGCACCCCTCGCCGCTTTCGGCATCGCGTGCGGCTGGCGACCTACCCGCTTTCCTGGGGTCGCGTCCGTTCTCCCGCGCAAACGACCTGCTGAGGGAATGCGGAGTCGAGCCTATCGATTGGGCGCTTGCTGGCTGATTGCCCAGGCGATTCCGCGCGCCATGCGAAGCGCGGGCTCTTTGAAGTGGTTGCCGGGGTTCGACTCGAATTGCGTCGGTACTCCCTTGCTGCGAAATGCGGCTACGACCTCGTCCGTTCCCGTTGCGACGTTGCGCAGAAGTCGGCTCGGGGTCTTCGCTTCCTTGCTGCCAAGCGAGAAATACGCGCAATCGATTGGACAGGCGAGTGGCGTCTCGGTGACGAAGTGCGCGAAATCGGGATACCAAAGCGAGCCCGAAGCGCTTGCAATGCGGGAGAAGGCCGACGAGTTGAATGACGCCCAGGTGGCGAAGAGTCCTGCAAGCGAGTAACCCGCGACGGTGCGGCATATTCGGCCGTCGTTGGGCTCGCCGCATTCCCGTTCGACTTGGGGGATGATCGCTTCTTCTAGCAGGCGAAGCTGGTCTTGGGCGCGTCCCGCAAAGGGGGCGTCGTCGGCAAACAGGCCAGGGCATTCCCAAGGTGTAAGGTTGTCGTTCCAACAAGCGGGTTTGATGGCGACGAGTGTGAACGGTGGGCAGCCGATGCGCTGGCATTCGCTGAGGACGTCGAGGCCATCTCCGTCGTAAACATGCAGATAGACGATGTGATGGAGGCGGTTGCTGTCGTCCTCTTCGCCGCCTTCGCCAGCGCGATTGCGCGCATTGCCCGAAGATTGCTCAGGCCAAACAGTGACGCACGCCCCTTGAACGTCAAGCGCAAAGAGGGGTGTCGGGGTATATTCGGAACAGGCCATTTCCGCATTCGGGGCTGACGCCTCGCCATCTTTCGCGGCAACCACTTCGGCCGAGAAGGCGTTGGCGATAAGCGAAACAGAGCTCCCGCCCGCAAGCTTTCTTGCGCCCGCAGGATCATCTACGGGCGCGCCAAGGGTGTCGTGTCTGCCTCGTCCCATCGCTACACCCCCCTAGATGGAGAAGTTGCCAACCTCCGAAAGCTCCAGGTCAGCGTTGCGCTCGCTCGCCCAATTCACGTTCCACGCGCTCGTGAACAAAAGCAGCTTGCGGCCGCGCATGTCTTCGACGCGCAGTGTGTCGCTTGTTAGGTTGAGCTTCGCGATGTCGTAGGTGGAAGGATCGTTCATGATCCAGCGAATCTCGGAATAGGGGAGCGCCTGCCTGCGCACCTCGACGCCGTATTCGCTTTTCAGGCGCTGTTCAAGCACGTCGAGCTGCAGCACGCCGACGACGCCCACGATGACGCTTTCCATGCCAAAGCCCGGCTCGCGGAAAATCTGGATGGCGCCTTCCTGCGCGAGCTCTTCCATGCCCTTCACGAATTGCTTGCGTTTGAGCGTGTTCACCTGCGTGACGCGCGCGAAGATCTCGGGCGCAAATGTGGGGATTTCGGGATATTGAACGCGGCATTTACCTGCGCAAACGGTATCGCCAATCGAGAATATGCCCGGATCGAACAGCCCAACGATGTCGCCCGCGTACGCCTCGTCGACCGTTGCGCGGTCGTCCGCCATAAGCGAGGTTCCCGTGGCGAGCTTCAGCTTCTTGCCGCCCTGCATGTGCACTGCGTCCATGCCGCGCTCGAACTTTCCCGAGCAGATGCGCACGAAGGCGATGCGGTCGCGGTGGTTCTTGTCCATGTTCGCCTGGATTTTGAAGACGAATCCCGAAAACTCGTCGCGCATCGGGTCGACCGGCTCGCCCGTGAGGCAATCGGTGTAGGGGAGCGGCGTGGGGGTGAGGCGCAGAAACTCTTTCAGGAACGGTTCGACGCCGAAGTTGGTGAGCGCGCTGCCGAAGAACACGGGGGAGAGCTTGCCGGTGCGCACCGCGTTAAGGTCGAGCTCGTCACCTGCGCCGTCGAGCAGCTCGATGTCGTCGATGAGGTTCGCGTGGTTCGCTTCCCCGATGAGGTCGGCAAGCGCGGCGTCGCCGAGCTCGGCCTCGATTTCCGCAACTTTCTTGGTGGCGTTGGCGTGCCCGTCGCCCTCGAAGGCGATGACGCGGCGGGTTTGGCGGTCGAACACGCCGCGGAAGTTTTGCCCGCAGCCGATCGGCCAGTTCATCGGGTAGGTGCCGATGCCGAGCACCGTCTCGATCTCCTCCATGAGGTCGAACGGGTCGCGCGTCTCGCGGTCGAGCTTGTTCACGAAGGTGAAG
>USJN01000004.1 GCA_900554945.1 uncultured Coriobacteriaceae bacterium
TATTCACGAGCCGCACCATAAAAAGGCCGCTGCAGCACTCCCGCGCCGCAGCGGCCTTTTTCTCGCAAAGACAACTGGACCGACCCGAAGCCGCGCCGCCTCAGCGCGCGACCGGATAGCCCCTAGCCGAGAGCGCCATCCGACGGCGCCCCCGACCCTCGCGTCGCACTATCGGGGTTGATGGTCATGCTCTCGAACCGATTCGCCATGAAATCGTTGTCGAAATACGTGGCGTAGAATTGTTCGATGGGCGTTTCGGGAACATGCCCCGACAGCCGTCCGTACCAGCAGTCGAGCGATTGCAGCGTCATGATGGCGTTCACGAGCATGAGCGCCGTGGCGATTGCGGTCACGGTATAGCGCAGCTTCCAGGGAATCAAGTTCACCACGTCGAGCATCTTCGGCAGGAGCGCCTTTATCCACAGCACGCCCAGCATGCCCCACATCGCCATGAACATGCCGTTCGTGCGTCCGTCAATAGAGAGGAATGTGCCCGTGTAATCCCAGGCCACCGCGCCGAATGCGGTTTCCATGAACCAGCTGACGAAGAACTCGAACGCACCGCCGATCACGGCGCTCACCAAAAAGATCACCGGCACTGGCTTGTCGTGGAAGCGGTTGAGCGCCATGGTCATGAGCACCGCACCCACGCCGTAGATGGGCGAGAACGGCCCGAACAGCATGCCCGCGCGATCTTGGTACTCGCCGGGAACAACGATGACGAAGTGATATACCACCTCAATGATCAGGCCTAACACGCTACAGACCACAAAAATCCAGAACACATTGAAGAAGTTGAGCGCGATATAGCCGCGCCCCGTCGAGTCCAGACCGAGCGTTCCCTCTTCTGCCTGGTCGCGCGTCTCCATGTCGCGGAGCTTGCGCTGCAGCTCGCGCTCCTCGGAAAGCGACGGGTCGACGTAGCCCGACACGAAGAACAAAAGCACGAGGATGACCAGCGTCGGCACGATATGGACATCGGTACCGTTGAGCATGACATTGCAGACGAAGGCCACCGCCGCAAGCGCCATAAGGACCTCGGCGGTGAGCGCGGCATAGCGGCGCTTGTTGCGGAGAAGACGCACGCCCAGCAGGATGAACAGCACCAACATAGCCGCTTGGGCAACAACGAGAACGACCGTCACGGCAAGGGGCGTGAGCGCCTCCTCGGCAAGGCCGCCCGACCGCAAAAACTGCACGATAACGACAACCGCAAGCGCACCGCTCGGGATGGAGACCGCCCCGCCCACGATGCACAGCACGCCGAACACCTTCAGCAGCAGGGGCATCTTCGGCTTCGGCTCGCATGCGGCATCAATCGCGCCACCCTCGGCCGCGACCATCTCTTCCCTTTCCCCATGCGCCATGATGCTCCCTCTTCAAACGCTGCCTGCTGAATAAACGCTGCCGTCCATTATAGGGAATGCAGTCGCATGTTTTCCTACGGCACGGCAACCATTCGGGCAAATTCGATGAACTCGTCGGGGTCGAGCTCGCGGAAATCGCGCACCGCGCGCTCGGCTGAGGCGGAAAGCGCTGCGTAGGTTCCTGACATATCGCAGTCGTACACCGCCAACGTATGGTACCCCGCCCGCTTGAGCGTGCCGATTGCGTACAGCGCATCTTCCACACCCCAGGTATGGGAAAGCTCGGTGCCCATAAGCGAGCGCGCACGATCGTACACCGCGGGTTCGCGCTTCGGTTTCCCCACGTCATCGACGGATACCACCGCATCGAGCATCGGGAGGAACCCCGTATGGGAAAGCCCTGCCAGCAAATACGGCATCGGGGAGGAAGAGGCCACCGACAGCCTGATGCCGCGCTCGAACAGGGCGCGGACGAACGCGAGCGCACCTGGGCGCGCCGTCGCGCGGGTCGAGTAGAACTCCATCATGTACTCGCCCACCATGTGCACGACCTCTTGGGGGGATGAGCCCAGCCCGAATTTCGTGTGGAAGAACTCGCCCGCCTCGGGCGTGGTCATGGTTGTCAGCCGGTCTTTGTCGGTCGGCGAAAGCTCGCCGCCCGCCCGATGCGCGAACTCGCTTTCCATCTCGCGCCACACGCCCATGCTGTCGAGAAGCGTGCCGTCACAGTCGAATATCACGCCGATTGGAGCCTCGCTCGCCACCTCGCCGTCCTTTCGCCCGTCTCTCTCTTTCCCCTAGAGCCTAGCAAGAAAGAAAGTTTCCCTGCGGCGCGAACGCAAGCATTTGGGCGAGCGGCGCGCGGACTAACCCCAGTTGCCGAAGACGAAACGCTGCACGTCTTGGTTGAGCATGATGACGAAGAACCCCAGAAAGAGAATCATTCCCGCCGCACTCATATAGCTCAGGGCGCGCGTCGACACGTTCTTGCGCGTGAGCTTCTGGAAGATCTCGATGACGAAGCGGCCACCGTCGAGAGG
This sequence comes from uncultured Coriobacteriaceae bacterium, assembly GCA_900554945.1. GTDB lineage: Bacteria > Actinomycetota > Coriobacteriia > Coriobacteriales > Eggerthellaceae > Ellagibacter. The sequence goes on from USJN01000004.1 coordinate 2,408, forward strand.
CGGGATCGGCAACAGGTTCATGATGCCGAGCGAAACCGAGAGCATCGCCATGAAGAAGACGAATTCGAGAAGCCCCGCCTCAGCGTAGGTTTTCGACATGACGGCGATGCCGACCACCGACGTCGAGTTCGACACGACATCAGCCGCCGTTTGCGGATTGAACAGGCTTACCACCATCTGGACCACCGCGCCGATGTAGGCGAAGCCGACTTCCACCGAGCGCAAAGGCGACATGGTGATGTGCGAGACCTCGCCCGTTTGCGAGTTCGTCATATCGACGCCCACGATGGAGTACACCACCACGAAGACCAGAACGGCGAACAACAAGTTCACGGCGATTCCCGCAAGGAGGATTATGGTGCGCTTCCAGAAGGGAAGGCTTCGGTACTGCTGGTTGTATTCGCTTTCGAAGAGGGCGTGGGGGTCGTCGACCAGGCGCGGTTGCCCCAGCTCATAGGCGAGAGGAACCGGCTGCCCCGCCGCCTCGGCGCGCTTGACCTGCCCCTTGGTGGGACGGGTGGCCATCGCACGGTAGGTGTTAAACTTGTCCTTTTTCGTAGGACCCTTGACGCTTCCCCACTCCACCAGCTCATCGAGGGCGGCGAGGGCGTCATCGTTGGAGATGCCGCAATCCTGCGCGATGTCCTCCATGTTTGCCGTCCCGCGGCGGTATATCGCCGCGAGCACGCTTTCCAGATGGGGGCTCATCTCGCCCGGCTCCATCCCGCACACCTTCGCGTAGCCGCCAAGGGGAACGCAGGTCACACCGAACTTCGTGCCCCATTTGGTGAAGCCGATGCCAGGCCCGGGAAAGCCGATCATGAACTCGGTCACGCGCACGCCGAACGCGCGGGACGCCAGATAATGCCCACCCTCGTGGATGAACACGAGGAAGCCGAGCAGGATCGAGACGTACAGAATCATAAGGACAATATCCATGCAAGCGACTCCTCGGAAGGCTTGAAGGGGTACGGGGCAGCAAGCTCCTCGCATCCAAGGCGGGCGAAAGCGAGTCACCGAATAACACGTTCAGCGCCCATTATAGGAAAGCCGCGCCGACCGATGCGCCCAGCCCAGAAAACCTACACCCCCTGTGCGGCTTTTGTTGCCGAACCGTTGCCGACTTCCTGCCAGGTTTTCACCAAGTTTTTGAGAATGCACGTCGAATTTGCGTTGGAGATATCCGAATCGCGGTGCAGTTTCAGCCGAGTTTGTAGGGATTGCCCACCGACTTTCGGGGACCTCCGTGCAGATAACGCACGATGAAACGGCAAGGTTGGTGCGTCCTCGCCGCCAGAACGCGACGTTATGCTCAGACTCCCCGGCGCAGTGAGCGCATTTCGCGAGAAAGGAGCACCATGAATAGCCAACTTTTCGAACTCGGCACGCAAGGAGGCCCCTATGGCTAGCGCAAGGAGGCTTTCTCAGCCGATTGAACAGGTAAAACATAAGGCAATCAACATCGCTCTGGCACTCGCCCTCGCAATCGGGCTCGCCCCTGGCGCTACGCTTTGCACGCCTGGGGTCGCGCAGGCGGCGAGCAAGATTCCCATCGAGTACATCCCCGAGGACTCGTTCACGCCAGAAGGGTTCAACTGGGGCATCGGCTTTACCGACGTCGAGATCGTGCGTGGATTCACGAGCGAACCGAATATCAAGCAGTACTATCCTCGGGACTACGACGAGCTGGCCTCACCCGACGATTCCGGGTTCGCGGCACGCATCGACCGCACGACACCGAAGGGCAGCTTCGCGCTTCGCTACACCGGCGCAAGCTATGGCAACGACAAGGTCGACGCCGTTGTCACGCTTTCCAACTGGAATTACGTGGAGCCCGTCATGTCGAACGGCGCATCCGGCTGGGACGAGTACGAGGAACGGGCCGATTACGACACCTTCCAGCCTGGCGTGTTCGTGAACAGCGGCTACCAGCGCACGGGGTCGCTCATCGAGAACCTGAATTTCTACACGGTGGGCTTGACCGACCTTAAGGTGAGCGTCGAGTTCTTCTACGCGGGAACCGACGATCCCTTCGAGGCTAAAGGGCATATGACCTGCATCGATCTGGATGTGGGGCAGAAGTTCGGCTTCGGAGGCGCCGTCTCGCTCGCGCAGGTCGTCGACAAAAACGACTTCCTGTCCATCGACGAGGAACAAAGCATCATCACCTCGCCCGAATACCCATGCGGCGGCGTCGAGGACGAGCACGGCGCCATCAGCGCCGACCCGAACGACCCACTCTACAAGCTCGGCCTGGTGGGAGCGTATTTCGACACCACCGAATCGCAGAAGGGAACGCCCGTCGAGCTCTCGTTCGTATCGTCTTGGAGGGGCTCGAACTCGACGGCGCAATCGTTTTTCGCCATGACGAACGAGTTTCTCACCGCACCGAATCCCAACGACGACATCGTCGAAGACGGCAAGCTCGACGTGCGTAAGACCGCCGACAAGACCGAAGGGATCTCGATCGGCGACACGGTTTCCTACACCGTCGAGGTTCCCGTGCACGAGCGTGGCGTGACCTGCCGAAACGGCTACTCCTACACCGACTTCGAGATTGTCGATGTGCTCCCCCTCGAGATGCGCTACGTCGACGGGAGCGGCTATCTCACCGACAATGAGGGACGGCTGATCGAGAACGCGGGTGAGGTAGTCTACGCAGGCCAAGGCGACGAGGGCAAAAGCGAGGACGGAAACGCCGTCAAGTTCGTGTTCTCGCAAAGCTACCTGCAGCATTCCATGCGCATGCAGGGCGAGACGTACCGTTTCGAGTTCAAAGCTGAGCTCATCGAGTACCCCGCCGACGGCGCGCTCTCTGTGTCGAACAGCGCCTACGCCCGCGTCAATGACAAGGGAACCTATCCGAGCAACAGCGTCGAGACGACCCTCGTCCCGCCGAGGCTCACCGTCGACAAGACCGCAGACGCCTACGAATACGAAGAAGGCGAGGTGGTCCGTTTCACCGCCTCCTTCGCACAAAGCGAGAAAAACGCCCAGTGCCGCGAGGCCGTCTTCTCCGACAGCCTTCCCGAAGGGCTTGAGCTTATCCCGGAAACGGTGCAGGTCACAGGGCTTGAGAACCTCCCCACCCCTAGTGTCGAAGGCAACCGTTGGAGCTGCCAGCTCGACAAGTTCAACTATGGGGACACGCTCACCGTAAGCTTCGCGGCCATCGCCACCCAAGCGGGCAACGGCGCCGAGCAGGTGAACATCGCCACAGCCCGCGCGAACAACTGCGAGGAAGCGTCCGACTCCGCCGAGGTTTGGACGAATACCGCGAGCCTTTCCATTGAGAAGACCGTCGATTGCTACGAGCACTTCATTGGAGCATCCGAGCGAGATGCAGGGGCGGTCGTCTACACGATAACCGTCGAGAACACAAAGGAGGGCACCGTTGCGAACAACGTAATCGTAAGCGACGAGAGCCTTCCCGAGGGACTCAAGATCGGACGCACAGACACAGGCGAGCTCGCGGTCGACGTCTCGGGAGTCCCTGAGAGCATTTCCTATCCGGTAGGAGCCGAAGGGTCGGCCCCCAGCCAGCTTGAGCAGCGGGAAGTCACCTGCTCGACAAAGCCTGCGGGGAACGGATTCGCGACAACCGTAAGCCACCTTCCCGCAAATATGCCCGTCACCATCACCTGCACATGCTATCCCGAGGACTCCATCGCGGGATGGGAAATCGAGAACACGGCGACCGCGAGCGCCGACAATGCAACCGACGCGCGCGACAGTGCGTTGACCTGGTTGAACCAGCCAACCCTGCAGGTGGAGAAGACTGCATCGCAGAGCACCTGCAACATTGGCGACCTTGTGAACTTCCGCGTGAAGGTGACGAACAACACGCCGGGGACAATCGGGCGCAACCTAGTCATTTCCGACCTTTTGCAAGCGAAGGGAGTTGAATTGCAGCGAGACAGCATCAAGGTTTGGGATTCCGAGGGCAACGACATCACCGACAGCTGCGTGATTAGCACCGACGGGGAGAAGCCCTCTTTCACGATAGAGACGAATCGCAATCTCACCAGCAACTCGCCCGAGCACACATTCTATCGCTTCGGCGAGAAGGCCGAGCAAGGGACGAACCCCCTTGGCGAGGAAGGCGAGACGGCCGTGTTCGTCGACTACACCGTCGCCATCGCCGACGCCGTGCTCGCGGGATCGACCGTCGGCAACATAGCGATTGCCGCAACCGACGAGCCCAACACGCAAACGAGCGGCGACGCATCGATTACAGTGAAAGATGCCCAGCTCCAGGTCTCGAAGGTCTCCGATAAGAAGCGCTACGAGGCGGGGGATGTCGCACACTACACCGTCACCGTCGCCCAAACCCGCGAGGGCTCGACCGCGCACAACGTTATCTTCGCCGACCGCTTCGAAAGCGACGAACTCGCCTCGATCGACGCCTCGTCCATCTTGGTAACCGGACCCGACGGAACGACCCTCGACAACCCTGACGTCACGCTGGAGAAAAACGAGGACGGCACTGTCTTCGGTTTCTCCCTCCAACCGGGCATCGATTTGCACGACGGCGAGGCCCTCACGGTTGAGTACTCGGCAAAACTCCCCGTCGCATCCGAGCATGTCATCAACCGCGCGCAAGCCAAAGCGAGCGACGCTACCGCACCGAGCACCGCGAACGACGTCGAAGTGAGCGAGCCCTTAGCGGACGCCTCGCTTGAGAAGGAGGCGAGCAAGGAGACCGCGCAGGTGGGAGATTCGTTCACGTACACGATCACGGCTCGCACGACCAGCGGGATCCTGCGCGACGCCATGATAACCGACAGCGGCCTCCCTTCGGGCGTCGAGATCGACCTCACCAGCCTGAGCGCTATCGTGAACGGAAAGGCCATAGAGGAGCCCATCGTGCACCAGGAAGGGAACTCGTTCGCGATCGAGCTCGGCACGATGGGGAAAGACGATGTTGCCGTGGTGTCGTTCAAGGCGAACGTCGCTGATGAGGGCCTTGTCGGGCACAAGGTGGTGAACGGCGCGACGCTCACCTCGCCCACCCTCGAGGGCGAGCGTACTGCGCAAGCAGTGGTGGACATCGTCGCGCCCGCAGGCGCGGCAAGCATCGAGAAGACGGCATCGGCAGAATCCGTTTTTGCAGGAGAAACGGTTTCCTATGCCCTATCGGTCGAGGTCGGCGAGACAGACCTCGAAGATGCGCTGCTCGTTGACGAGGGGATGCCCGAAGGGATCGCCATCGACTACGCCACATTCGTAGCGACCGTTGACGGCAAGCGGATCGAACCCGACTTCGCAAGCAGGGACGCCCAATCGTTCGCTTTGAAACTCGGCAAGGTGAGCGCAGGGTCGAACGTTTCCGTCGAATACGAGGCCCTTATCGAAGAGGGATCCCTTGTCGGATCGACCGTCGAAAACACCGCGACGATCGAGTCGCCCACGTTAAGCGATAGGCCGCACAGCACAGCGCGCGTTGCCGTCATCGAGCGGCCTGCCTCCAAGGTCGACATCGAGCTTACGAAGAGCGTCGATAGGGAGAACGCGGCCGTTGGCGAGCGGATCGGCTTCACCATCGAGGCGACGGCAGTCGGCGGCACGGTCGAGAGCGTGCTGGTCGCGGACACGAAGATGCCCGGCGGGACCCCTATCGACTTCGACAGCATCCACGTCGCAATCGATGGAAAACCGGTCGATGCCGCCCTCGAAAGCGATGGCAACACGTTCTCCGCGTTCATCGGGACGCTTGAAAAGGGAAGCACTGCAACGATTACCTTCGCCGCCGACATCACCGACGAAGCGCTGGCGGGAACGAAGTTCTCGAACAGGGCGGTGCTCACCTCACCCAGCCTCGAAGACGCGCGCATCGCCCACGCTATCGTGAACGTCGACGAAGGCGCACAGCCCATCGTCGGTTCAGGCGGCAGCACCACAAAAGGTAAGGGCCTGGGAAAAACCGGCGATGAGCTTATGGGCTTCGCGCTGAAGATGATCCCCGCGCTCATGATCTCGGCAGGAGCGATCGGCATCGGAGCTGGAGCGCTTGCGCTCCGCAAGAGAAAGGGAGGGAGGCGCTAGGGAGCAAAACGCACGGGAGGCCGGCGGCAAAATCCGTCGGCCTCCCGAATAAAACGATGAAGCTCCAGGCTAGCGTATACGCTTCTCGGCTTCCGCACGCGCCCAAGCGTCCAGCGCCTGAAGTTGCTCGATGCTCTCCACTTTCTGCACGCCCTGCGATTCGTGCTCGGACATCACGGCCTCGACGCATTCCGCAATGCCCAGATAGCTTCCCCGCTCAGACAGGAAGGCGGCGACGGCAATCTCGTTCGCCGCGTTCATCACGCAGGGAAGAGTTCCGCCCACTGATCCCGCATGTCGCGCAAGCGCAAGGCAGCGGAACGTCTTCTCATCGGGGGCGGCAAACTCAAGCGATCCCAGCGTCCGGAAATCGAGGGGAGCAACCGGCGCTTCCCACCGATCGGGATACGAGAGCGCAAACTGGATGGGAATGCGCATGTCGGTCGTCCCCAGATGCGCCTTCACGCTCCCATCGGTGTATTCGACCATGGAGTGGATGGCACTTTGCGGCTGCACGACGACTTCGATTTTGTCGTAGGGCATGTTGAACAGGTGATGCGCCTCGATAACCTCGAGCCCCTTGTTCATGAGCGTGGAGGAGTCGATCGAGATTTTGGCACCCATGTGCCAGGTCGGATGCTTCAACGCCTGAGCAGGCGTGATGTCACGCAAATCGTCGCGCGTGCGACCTCGGAACGGCCCGCCCGATGCGGTGACCCACAGCTTGGCGACCTCGCGTTCGTTCTCGCCGAGCAGGCATTGGTAGATTGCCCCATGCTCGGAGTCGATCGGCATGAGCGCGCCCGCCGGCCCCACCGCGGGAGCAGATCCCGATGCCCTGCGCGCCGCATCGACCTGCGCTGCAAGCGGCATGATCAAGTCGCCGCCGACAACAAGGCTCTCCTTGTTCGCAAGCGCCAAGACCTTTCCGGCCTTGAGCGTCTCGTAGCTTGCGCGCAAGCCCGCAGCACCCACAAGCGCGTTCACGACCACGTCAACCTCGGGCAATCGGACCAGGTCGACCACGGCATTCATCCCAAAACCGAGAGACCCGTCTTCTCCAAAGGACTTCGCAAACGCGGCAAGATCTAGGGCGCTTTCGCCCGCAGCAACATCTTCGCTGCCCACGGCAAGGTGACCGATGCCGAACTCCTTCGCCTGCACAAGCATATCCTGAGTGCGCGTGTTCACGGCAAGGCCCACGATCTTAAGCTTATCGGAATGCTGACGCACCACGTCGAGCGTTTGCGTGCCGATCGACCCCGTCGATCCCAAAACAACGATACGCCTCATGAAAGCACCTTTCTTGAAAAGCGACGTTTAAACGCTAAAGGGAATTGCCCCGGAAATCACCAGAAGGATAGCCGACGACGCCGCAACGAGGAACAGGGAGTCGCACCTATCGAGAAGGCCGCCATGGCCAGGCATGATCGTGCCAGAATCCTTGAAGCCGGAGTTGCGTTTGATGCGGCTTTCAGCCAAATCACCCAGCACACCCATAAGGCCGCAGATCAGGCCAAACCCGAGCGCCTCGGGAAGGTTCAGGTTCAAACCGGGGATCAGCGTGAACAGCCCCCAGATAATCATCGAGCCAAGGATGCCCGCGAAAAAGCCCTCCCAGCTCTTCTTCGGGCTGACGCGCGGAGCCATCTTATGCTTGCCGATTTTGCTTCCAACCAGGTAAGCGAAGGAATCGTTCGCCCAGATGCTCAGGAAAATGCCGATGACGAGCACGCCGCCCCACGGGTCGGGCAGCGCTGTGCGCACGACTACGATGCCCGAAAGGAGAAGACCTGTGTACGCCGCACCGAAAAAGCTCACGCCAACATCGGGCACGCGCGCACGCAGCCAAAACACGTACCAAACGATAAGCGAGAGCAGAAGCGCGATGCTCACGTACAGCGCGCCGACCACGCCGAGGAAGTACACGCTTACGGGATAGAGCATCGCGGCGATGATGCCGAGCATCTCATTAGGGAGCTTCGCGTCAGCGCGCAGCATGTAGTAAAACTCGCCAGCGCAAATCCCCGCCGTCGCGCACAAAAACACGAGCGTCGAGATGTCGCTTACGAGGATGCACACGATGCACAAGGTTACGTAAATCGCACCCGTGCGAAAACGAACCTGCAGGTCGGTTGCATTTTTCAGCTTTTGCGGCGTCTTCTTGTGCGCGAAATCCTTGATGCGGGTAGAACGTGTCGGGCCTGCGTTTTCCTCATCGGTTGCGCGCGCGGCCTTCAGACTTGCCTTGCGCTCGGCCGAGCGCTTCCACTCCTCCGCAGCATCTCGCGTGTCGGCATCTTTGCGGGTCACGCTACTTCACCGCCCCAAAGCGGCGATCGCGCCCCTGAAACTCGAGCAGGCAGCGCAAAAGCTCGTAGCGGTCGAAGTCCGGCCACAGCACATTGGTCACGACGAACTCCGAATAGGCAACCTGCCACAGAAGGAAGTTCGACAGGCGAACCTCTCCGCTCGTCCGAATGACCAGATCGGGATCGGGCATGCCCGCCGTGTACAACCCGCGCTCAAAATCTTCGACGGAAAACTCTTTCGGGGCAAGCCCGTCGGCGGTGCGGGCGGCCACCTCTTCCGCGCAGCGATTGACCGCACGGAGAATCTCCTGGCGCGAACCGTAGTTGACGGCAACGACCAGGGTCATCCCCGTGTTGTTCTTGGTTTTCTCCCATGCCTCCTCGAACGCCTCGCGCGTCTCCTCGGGCAGAAGGGACAGATCCCCAATCGTCTTCACGCGAACGTGCTCCTCGTGAAGGCCGTCCACCTCGGCGAGCATCGTCTTAGCGAACAGATCCATAAGCCCGATGACTTCCTCTTGAGGGCGCTTCCAGTTCTCGGTCGAGAACGAGTAGATGGTCAGGTAGCGAACGCCAAGATCGCTCGCGCAGCGGATGGTCTCGCGCACCGCCTCGATTCCCGCCTTGTGTCCCTTCAGGCGGTTGAGCGCGCGTTTTTTCGCCCAACGACCGTTGCCGTCCATGATGACGGCGATGTGCTCGGGAATACGCGCAGCATCAAGCGCTTCGGGGGCAAGTCCCGAAGGCGGGTTGGGGAAAATGATATCAAGCGGTTTGTTCAAAAGACCTCGAATCAAAAGGGGCTAGACTTCCATGACCTCCGCTTCCTTCTTCTTGAAGGATTCGTCGACCTCGGCGATAAACTTGTCGGTGATCTTCTGGATGGCACCTTCGGCACGGCGCTGCTCGTCTTCGGGCAGGCTGTCTTCCTTGATGCACTTCTCGACCGCGGAGTTCGCGTCGCGACGGATGTTGCGGATGGCGACGCGCGCTTCCTCGGAGTACGCCTTGCACTGCTTGACGAGCTCGCGGCGACGTTCTTCGGTGAGCGCAGGGAACGGCAGGCGGATGACCGTACCATCGTTGGAGGGCGTCACACCCAAATCGCTCTCGAGGATCGCCTTTTCGATAGCCTTCAGAGTCGTCTTGTCCCACGGCTCGATGACGAGCATATGGGCATCGGGCGTCTTCACGCCGGCCATCTGGTTCACGGGAGTGGGAACCCCGTAGTAGTCCACCTTGATGCGGTCGAGCGCCATCGCGTTCGCGCGCCCCGTGCGCACCGATGAGAAGTTGTCGTGCAGCGCAGAGAGGGCCTTGCCCATGCGCTCTTCGGCCTGTGCCTTAATGTCGTCAATGCTCATCCGAGCTCCTTTCGTCCCCTTCGAGCGGCGTCGCCGCCGATAGCGTGACGCGAGGGCCTCACCCTCGCTTGTCCGTTGCCGTTATTCTACCGTGGTTCCCACCGCTTCGCCCTTGAGCGCGCGAGAAATGTTCCCCTTCACCGTCAGGTCGAAGACGATCATAGGAACCTTGTTGTCCATGCAAAGCGACGTCGCCGTGGAGTCCATCACGTGAAGGCCCTTGTTGAGCACTTCCATGTAGCTGATGGAATCGAATCTCTTTGCGTCCGGGTTGACCTTGGGATCCGAGTCGTAGACGCCGTCGACCTTCGTGGCCTTCATGAGGCAATCGACATCGAGTTCGCACGCGCGCAGCGCAGCGGTGGTGTCGGTCGTGAAGTACGGGTTGCCGGTACCTGCGGCGAGAATGACGACGCGGCCCTTCTCCATGTGGCGGATGGCGCGACGCCTGATGTAGGGCTCGGAAACTTCTTGCATGTTGATGGCGCTCTGCACGCGGGAGAACACGCCGTGGCGCTCGAAGGAATCCTGCAGGGCGAGCGCGTTCATGACCGTGGCGAGCATGCCGATGTAGTCGGCCTGCGCGCGATCCATGCCCTCCGTCGCACCCGAAACGCCGCGGAAGATGTTGCCGCCGCCCACAACGACGGCGAGCTGGACACCGTCATGCACGATTTCCGCGATTTCGTCGGCCAGGTCATCGACCACCTTCGGATCGATTCCGTAACCCAAATCGCCGGCGAGCGCCTCGCCGGAAAGCTTCAGAAGCACACGCTTGTACTGGTATTCGTTGGCCATCGAAACCCCTTTTTCTGCGTTTGATTTAACCATTTCGAATCATCTTACCCGAATCGACTCGCAGCTAGAGCCTCGGAGCCGTAACTGCACGCCTTTTCCGTCACCTCAAACAAAAAAGCCGCGTGGGATTAGTCCCCACGCGGCCGAAACCGTGCCGATTCGCTCGTTGTGCCCGCTTACGCGGCTTGGGCAATCGCGCCAGATCCCGCATCGGCGCTCGTCCCGCTCGAGCTGGAACCGCCGCCGTAACCGTACTGGCGCAGAAGGTCCTCAAGCGAGCCACCGTTCGACCCGTTGCCGTTCGAGCTGTTAGACCCCGAGCTTGCGCCTGCGCTCGCCTGCGAGCTCTCGTCCGAGCCCAGCGTCACCTGCACGTCTTGGCTCTGACCGTCGCGGTTGATCGTGACGGTAGCCGTGTCGCCCGGATTCTTCGAACGCACAGCGAGCATAAGATCGCTCGCGGAAGAGACTTTCTTGCCATCGAAGGCGGTTACGATGTCGCCCACCTTAAGGCCCGCGGAGTCAGCGCCAGAGCCGCTGCTCACCGCTGCGATATAGGCGCCCTCATCCACCGAGAAGCCGTAGCGCTGGGCCGTCTGCGCGTTAATCGTGGACAGGGACACGCCCAGCTGCGCATGCGTCGGCGTCTTCCCCTCGATGATTTGTTGGGCCAGGTTGACCGCATAGTTCACAGGGATGGCGAACCCGACGCCGGAATAGTTGCCAGAGTAGGACGTGATCAGCGTGTTGATGCCGATGAGCTTGCCGTCCTTGTCGACGAGCGCGCCGCCGGAATTGCCGGGGTTGATGGCTGCGTCAGTCTGGATCATGTTGGTGTAGACCGTCGCGGTACTCGACTGCTGCTGACCGTACTGGTACGAGTCGGAAGAGTTGTCCATGATCTGCGAGCGGTTCGTAGCCGACACGATGCCCGTCGCCACCGACTGCTCAAGGCCGAAGGGGCTGCCGATCGACATGACCCATTCGCCCACCGTCAGATCGTCGGAATCACCCAGCTCCATGGCAGTCAGCCCCGAAGCGTTCTTCGCCTTGACGACCGCGATGTCGGAGCTGGGGTCGGAGCCAATGATGTCCGCATCGTATTCCTCGCCCTCGATGGTGACCTTCAGTGCGTCGGCACCCTCGATCACGTGATAGTTCGTCACGATGTAGCCATCGGAGGAAAGCACCACGCCGCTGCCGAGAGACGTCTCGGTAAGGGAATTCTGCGTGCTGTAGCCGTAGTAGCCGCTCTGCTGGTTGGTGTACACGTCGATAGCCACCACGGACGGAAGGCACTTCTGGGAGACGCTTTCCGCAAGCGTCGCATTCTCATCGGCGCTGCCGCTCGTGGATGCAGAAGACGTGCCGCCGAGCACCGTGGTCGAGCCCGACGGGGAGCCGCTCGTCACCGTGTTGACGACGCCAGTGCCGCCGAGCACGAGCACGCATGCAAGCGCCGCGCCCGCAAACGCGATCCCGAACGTCTTCGCACCCGAATGGTTCTTCTTAGACTTTGGGTCCTGCTTCGCAGCGTACGCCTGCGCGTTGTGCGCACCTGCCGGCTGCGCATAGGGAGACGCGGGATTAACGGGCGCCGTGGCATTCGTCCCCGCCACGCCACCCGGGCCCGCGCCCTGGTAATGATAGTAAGAATTCGGGGGAATCGGCGCGCCGCCCGTCCCCTGCCCGAACGACTGGCTGGATGACTGGGGGTCGTATCCACCCTGGTTGTTCTCATTGTAATCGCTCATGTCGTTTGCTCCTTCGCCCGCATTGGGTTGTTGAGCAAACCTTACCACGCCATCCTGAAGAGCTCCTGAAACGTGGCGCAATTGTCATCGTTGCACCACGCAGATACACCTCTGGGTGTACCCCTTAAGGCGCAGGAAGCTTATCTTCGCGCGCGCCCGGCCTTTGTGCGAGCAGCCGGCCCTTGCGCGCGCCCGGCGCCTCACGAGTACGCGACGCCTTGCAAGCAGCCGGCGCCCGCAAGCAACTTCGAGCCGCTTGCGGGCGCCTGACAGTCTCGCGACTTCCCTATCCCTGCTGGTACTGGCTTAAGAACGCGCGCGTGCGCTCCTGCTGCGGGTTGTTGATCACGTCCATGGCGCGGCCTTCCTCAACCACCAGGCCCTCGTCCATGAAGATGATGCGGTCCGCCACATCGCGGGCGAAAGTCATCTCGTGCGTCACGATGACCATGGTCATGCGCTCAGCAGCCAGGTCGCGGATGACTTTGAGCACGTCGCGCGTGAGCTCGGGGTCAAGCGCGCTCGTCGGCTCGTCGAAGAAAAGCACCTCAGGATCCATCGCAAGCGCACGGGCGATCGCGACGCGCTGCTGCTGACCGCCGGAAAGCTCGCAGGGAACCATGTCCTCCTTGTCGGCGAGGCCCATCTTCGCGAGCAGCTCGCGCCCGCGCTCGAGCGCCTCTGCGCGCGGACGCTTCTGCACGCTGACCGGCGCGTCGGTGACGTTTTTGATCACCGAATAGTGCGGGAACAGATTGAAATTCTGGAACACCAGGCCAAAGCGCGATTTCGCCCGCTTCATCTCATCCTTGCCGCCATAGACGGCATGCCCCGCCCCGTTATCTTCAGCCACGGGCAAATCGCCGTAGGAAAGCGACCCAGCATCGAGCGTCTCGAGCAGCGTCATGCATCGCAGAAGCGTCGACTTGCCGCCTCCCGACGGGCCGATGATGGCGACGACCTCGCCTTTGCGGACCTCGAGCGAGATGTCTTTGAGCACCGCGACATCGCCAAAGCTCTTCTTACCGTGCTCGAGCTTTACCAGCACATTATCTTCAGGCATTGCCAAACCTCACCTTCCCAACGGCTAATCGTGGTAGTAACCCATCTTCTTCTCGACGCGCCCGAGAACCACTTCCACGACAAAATTGAATACCCAGTAGAAAACCGCTGCGAACACGAAGGGCAGCATGCTCACCTGAGAGGCGACGAGCGCCTTCGCCGTCGAGAACATCTCCGCCACGCCGATAGCGAACGCGAGCGACGTGTCTTTCACCAACGTGATGATTTCGTTGCCCATAGCGGGAAGAATCCTCTTAATCACCTGGGGCAGCACGATTTTCATAAACGTCTGGAGACGCGAGTAGCCCAAGACCTCGGCGGCCTCGTACTGTCCGCGCGGAATCGACTGGATGCCGCTGCGGTAAATCTCGGCGAAGTAGGCCGCGTAGTTGATGATGAACGCGACGATCGTGGCGGAGAACTTCGACTCCATGCTCAGAGGAATTCCGAAGATATAATAGGGAGCGAAGTAAATGAAGAACATCTGCAGCATGAGCGGGGTTCCGCGCATGACGGAAATGTAGAACTTCATGATCCAGGCAATCGGCTTCACGCGGCTCATGCGCGCAAGCGCCACCACCACGCCAAGCGGCAGCGACCCCACCAGCGTCAGGAAGAATATCTGCAAAGTAACGCCAAAGCCCTGCCCGAGCATGGAAAGCATGGTTCCAATTTCCACGGCAACCTCTTTCTTATTGCAACACGAATCGCGGACAGGTTGCCCCGTCCGCGATTCTCTTCTGCCTACAGGAGGTTATACCCGCAAGCAAACTAACTTATCGACTGGCTATTTGAGGATCCAGTTCGTGTAGGACAGACCGTACTCTGCGTACTTCTCGCACAGCTTCTCGACGGTGCCGTCCTCATTCATCTCCTTGAGCGTCTTGGTGATCGCGTCGGCAAGCTCGGTGTTACCCTTCTTCACGCCGACCGCATAGTGCTCGTCGGAGAGGTCCTCGGGAAGCTGGGCGTAGGCATCGGGCTTGGCGCTCATCTGGTACTGCGCGATGGAGAGATCGCAGGCCACGGCGTCGACGGCGCCGGACTCGAGCTGCATGAAGGCGGTGTTGTACTCGCCGATGGTCTCGAGCGAGGCGAAGGTGGCTTTAAGGTCAACCTTGGTCGCCTCGTCGCCCGCGAGCACGTCGTAGGCGGCCGAGTCGGTCTGCGTGATGACGTTCTTGCCGGCAAGATCGGCGAGGCTCTCGATGCCGCTACCCTTCTTCACGACGATGACCTGGGCATTCAGCATGTACGGATCGGAGAAGGTGTAGTCGTTCTCGCGGCCTTCCATGGTGAAGCCGTTCCAGATGCAGGTGATGGCGCCGGAGTTGAGGAGCGTGTCCTTCGCGTCCCAATCGATGGGCTCGAGCTGGATGTCCCAACCGTTGCGGCTGGCTACCTCGGCAGCGAGGTCAAGGTCGAAACCGGTGAAGTTGCCGTCGTTGCCGACGAAACCGTACGGCGGATACGACTGGTCGAAGCCGACGATGAGCGTCGTCTTGTCCGAGCTGGTCGCAGCCGCGTCTTTCTTGTCGTTCGAAACGTTGTTGGAGGAGCAACCGGCCAGCATGCACGCCGCCAAGGCGAGGGCGCATACCGCTGCTGCCATTACCTTCAGTTTCTTCATGAGATTCCTTCCTTCGCACACCGCGCTCACTCGTCGCGCACGGTGCCCTTCCCTGTTTGTGCTACTGCACTTTACTGCGCTAAAGTGTTGCCAGTATACCACAGATACCCATCCGTCGCGCAAGCGGTCGAAATAATACGACCACAGGAGAGGCCGGCCGTAGGCGGCACGCGCTATCGGCCCGTCGACTTCAGGCGCGAGAGCAGGCTTCCGCGCGCCGGCGGATCGGGGAGATGGATAAGCCGCGGCTCGAAGTCGAAGAGCTCGGAGGTGGCGATCACGTCGGAGACCGTAATGCACTTCTGCAGGCAGGTGTCGGCGCACAGATTGCATTGCACGCATTCCATCAGCTGGAACTCCAAGTAGCTGCCCTCTCCCGAAGCGGGCTTCTCCTCGCTTTTCTTAAGGGCCCCCGTCGGGCAGAACACGGTGCACATCCCGCACGCGCGGCACTTCGACTCGTCGATCGACACGTTACCGAACAGGCGCGTCTCGATTTCGGGAACGACGCTCTGACCGATTGCGTCCATCGCGTCGAGTGTGTTCATTCGCCGCGAAGGCTCGAATTGCGGCAGCCCACCGTCCTTGTCGGGGCGAAGCAGCTCGCGAAGGTTCAGCTCCTTCTTCTCATTCTGTTTGCCGAGCGTCTCGTCGAGCGCCTTCTCCGTCGCGACCTTCACGGCGTCTTTCGCCATACCGCCCGCCTGCGAGAAGAACCCGCGGCGCGCCGCGGCGAACGACTTGCGCCCGCTCGTCTCGATCGCCTCGGGCGGAAACTCCGAGGCGCGGCGAACGCGAACGCTCGACCCCTGCGCCGCGAGCAAAGAGTTCGCCGACTCAACCGTCGCCGTGACGCCCTCGCTCGTACCGCCGAACTTGCAAGTCGAACACGTTCCGTCGACGAGCACCACATCGCCCACACCGTGGGAGGCAAGCTGTAAAAGGAGGCTTTCCTCCATGCGCGCAAGGCAGGGGACGGACACATATTTGTCGGGATCGCCCTCTCGACGCGCGGCCATGCGGGCACATGCGAATACGGAGAGGTTGCCGCCGAGCGCACGCGTAGCCTCGGCGGCAGCACTGGCGAGCTCAACATCGGTAGGCTCGACGGGAACGAGCGCCTCGGTGGGGCAGACAACCGTGCAAGCGCCGCAGGAAACGCAGGCCTCCGCGTCGATCTTCACGCTGTTGTCGCCGACCGAGATTGCGTCCGCGACGCATGCTTCGATGCATTTGCGACACGACGAATGGCGGTTACGCACCGCCACGCAACGCTTCTCGACCACGAGGACCGATTTGCCCCCCAGCGCCTCGGCAACATCGGCTATGTCAGAAAGGTTCGGCATTTTGGGATCACTGCCTTTCGCGGGCCTCGCACCTGCGGCGAGGCGCCATCCCCTCGATGGAGAGCCTAGCCCTCCATCACCATGTCTTCGAGCGCATGCAGCTCATCGGGCGTGTTCGCGTTAATGAAACAACCGCCCATCGGCTCCGCCTCGAGCACCTTACTTTGCGGGAACTCGTGAACAACCACGGAGTCGTCCCCAAAAAACGACTGGGCGCGCTTCTCGCCGCGATCGAGCGCACGGCGCACGGCGGGCAGGCACTCCATGCGACGGTACATCGCGTGGAAGGGCTCGAAACCGTGCTTGTTCACAGGGACGACCACGTCGGCCCCGGTCTGGTTCATGCACAGCGCCTCGGCGACCACGAGGGCGCCCGACGCGAACACCATGTCGCACGCCACGATAGCGACGTAGGGGTTGCGCGCGGCTTGGAGCGCCGTGTACAGACCCGGCAGAGCACCGCGACTCGAGAAGATATCGCACACAAGCTGGATATTGAGCTGCGGGAACTCCTGGTGCAAAAACGTCAAGTTGTCGGGCTCGTTGGTCGTGATGACTAAGTCGTCAGCCACGGGGCTTAGCCGCTCGATCAGACGGCAGATGAGCGGACGGCCCAAAAACGGGACCGTCGCCTTGCTGCGGCCCATGCGCCGGCTCTCGCCGCCTGCCTGGATGACCACCGTCACGCGCGGTCGCACGAAATGGGATTCCACGAAATCGGCGAGGACAACCGTGTCGTTAAGGTCGAACGCGGGGATGCCGTAAATCGCCGCAGCCTCGATTGCGCGGGGAATATCGGTCACAATGGCGACGGTGTTCACGCCGGGCATCTTGCGCACAAGGTCGGGGTGGACGCCATCTTCCTCATCCGCAGCCGCCGGCTCGCCGGGGGCTTCGTCCGCAGATGACTGCGCGGCGCGGTCCCCGTCGTTGCGAAGGTCGTCGTCCAAAGACTCTTCCGCGCCCTCGATGCGCTCGCCCTCGGGCGTGAAAAGGCATTTCGCAATCTGGGTGAAGTCGGTCCCAAGCGCCCAGCCTCGCTCCGCGCCCAAGGCAAACGCCTCAGCGACGCGCTGGTCCGCCTCGTTTCCCGAACGCATGAGCTCGATGGTCGGCAGGCCGCTTTTGCGATAACCCTCCACGACGACGATATCGTGGCCTGGCATGCTTCGCACGATATCGGAGCATTCCGCCTCGCCCTTGAGCGTCTTCATGCGGGCGATCTGCCCCGGCGCTGCGATGACAGTCTCCGAAGCGCCCGCTTCACGATGGCGGTAGGAATCCTTGCCCGGATAGTCGATATCGAAGCCCTTGTGGCTGTGATGTTTCACGCTTCCCACGTCGTGGCCCCGGGCAACAAGCTCTTCGATAAGCTTCACGATGAGGGTCGTTTTCCCCGAATTGTGGCGCCCGACGATCGAGACTGCCGGGCTCGGCACGTTGACCATTGAGATTCTCCCGTCTTTATTCCGTAAGGCGAAAGTATATCACTGAAGGGAGCGGCAAGGAGTATGCACCTCGCCTGGCAAGTGCACGCACTTCGATCTATTCGTCCGATTTTCACCATCCCCAGAGGCTGAGCGGGGTACCAATCGCGCAATCGCACGAGGTGAGGCGCATCACTCAAGCAGGATGAAAAGAGTCGCGCGCATTCGGTCAAATGATGCTAT
>USJN01000005.1 GCA_900554945.1 uncultured Coriobacteriaceae bacterium
AATTCCCCAAAAAAGCACTTGCGCGCGGTGTAGCGATGTGCTTACAATGGCTCCACAATTTCAAAGCGTCACCCCTTATGACTCGCCCTGGATCCTTCGGGAAACAGGGCGCCGAAGGGGCCTCTGGAGAATCCCAGGCAAGCTGGGTGCCGAAGGGGCAAGGCGAAACACCTGTTCACAGGCTTTTCGTTGAAACTCTCAGGCAAAAGGACATAGAAAAGCTTACTGCTTGTCGCATCTGCGTGTCGCATTTCGCTTTTCCCTTTCCTTTTGTTGCACCCACACCGCTTGCCACGCGCGTGAAAACTCGGAACGCGCGAGTTCCTCCACGGCCTTTTCGAGAGTCGCTTGAAGTTGCGAAACGTAACAGATATCGAGGAGGAACAGTGGAAGACTTCTTCAGCGCGTTCAACAACGTGCTCAATGCCATCGATGGCTTCATCTGGGGCGTGCCCTTGATGGTGCTCATCTTGTTCGGCGGCATTCTTCTGACCGTGCGCCTGCGCGGTTTGCAGTTCAGCAAGCTGCCGCGCGCCCTGCGCTACATGCTGAAAAACGAGAAAGGCGAGGACGCGACCGGCGAGGTGTCGTCGTTCGGCGCTCTGTGCACCGCGCTTTCCGCGACCATCGGCACCGGCAATATCGTCGGCGTGGCGACCGCAGTCGTCGCCGGCGGCCCGGGCGCCATGTTCTGGATGTGGGTTGCCGCCCTGTTCGGCATGGCGACCAAATACTCCGAGGGTCTGCTCGCGGTGAAGTTCCGCAGCATCGACAAGGATGGCCATGTGCTCGGCGGCCCGTTCTACTACATCGAGCGCGGCATGGGAAAGCGCCTGCCCCAAATTTCCTGGAAGTGGCTCGCGAAGATCTTCGCGTTCTTCGGCATGTGCGTCGGCCTGTTCGGCATTGGTACGTTTACGCAGGTCAACTCCATTAACTCTGCAATCACCGGATTCTTTGACCCCAACAAGTCGGCAACTGTGAGCATCCTTGGTATGGACTACTCCATCGCCACTGTAATCGGGTCGCTTCTTGTCGCGATCGTTGTCGGCCTCGTCGTCATCGGCGGCCTGAAGCGCATCGCGAGCGTTTCCGAGAAGGTCATTCCCGTAATGGTCGTAATCTATGTGGCGTTCTCGCTCATCCTCATCGTGTTGAACATCACGGCGCTGCCCGACGCGCTCGTCACCATCGTCCAAAGCGCCTTCGGCCTGCGCGCTGCTGCGGGCGGCGCGCTCGGTGCAATCATCATCGCCATGCAGAAGGGCATCGCGCGAGGCATCTTCTCCAACGAGGCAGGCCTGGGCTCCGCGCCTATCGCCGCCGCGGCTGCGCAGACGAAAGAGCCCGTGCGCCAGGGTCTTGTGTCGATGACCGGCACCTTCCTCGACACCATCATTGTGTGTTCCATGACCGGCCTCGCGCTTGTCATGACCGGCGCCTACCAGATCCCAGGGCTCGAAGGTGCCGCCGTCACCACCGCGGCGTTCCAGATGGGCCTGCCCTTCATTCCCGCTGAGGCTGTGTCGTTTGTCCTGATGGTGTGCCTGGCTCTCTTCGGCTTCACCACCATCCTCGGCTGGGACTACTACGGCGAACGCTGCCTGGAGTACCTCTCCGGCGGTTCGAAGAAGGCCGTGAAGACGTACCGCTGGCTCTACATCCTCGCCGTTTTCATCGGCCCCTACATGACCGTTTCCGCCGTGTGGACTATCGCCGACATCTTCAACGCCTGCATGGCCATCCCGAACATGATCGCCTTGATCGTGCTGTCCGGCGTGGTTGTGAAGGAGACGAAGGACTACTTCAAGCGCCTCGACGAGGCCGCAGGCGACGAGGACAACCTTGCGCCGCGCGACACCTCCGACGATTGGAAAGCCGAGGAGGCAACGGCGTAGGACGCGCCTGGCAGGGCGCAATCACCTGACGCTTATCGTCTCCCTTGCCGCGAAGGCGGGTTGATTGGCCGATTAGGCTTGTCAACCCGCCTTCTCGCTTTCTATACTTGCGCGTGCATCGATAATCGAACAGCCCGCGGTGTCACGCCGCGCGGTTTGCGCATAGTAAGGCTTGGCCCCATGTCAGACAGCCCGGTACCGCCCGATAACCGCACCGACCGCTTGGGAACCGAGCGCGTCGGAAAGCTGCTCCTCGAGTTCTCCATCCCCGCCATCGTGAGCATGGTGTTCAACACGCTCTACAACGTGGTCGATACGATCTTTTTGGGACAGGCGCTCCCCGACGGTTCGGGCGTGGCGGTAACCACCCTCGCCTTCCCCGTGATGACCCTCCTTATGGGCTTTTCGATGATTGCCGGCCAAGGCGGCAACGCGCTCGCGGCAATTCAGCTGGGGAAGGGAGAGAAAGACCAGGTTGAGCGCACGCTCGGGAACTCGGCCACGCTGCTTGCGGGCATCGCCGTCGTTATCGCGGTGATGTCGGGGTTCCTCATCGACCCCATCCTCGCGGGCATCGGCACGACCGATGAGCTTTGGGACCTTACTAAGACTTTCGTTCAGATTATCTGCTTCGGCTTCATCTTCCAATCGCTTGGCATGGGGCTCAACAACTTCCTGCGCACTGCAGGAAGGCCCAACCTCGCGCTCGGCACCATGATCTTTGGCACGATGATGTGCATCATCTTCAACTACCTGTTCGTCATCGTGCTGGGGTTCGGCGTTGCAGGCAGCGCGTCGGCTACGATTCTCGGGCAGGCATGCGGCATGGTGCCCGTCGTCTGGCATTTCACCATGAGCAAAAGCGCCGCCTTCAAGCTGCGCCTTCGCTGCTGCGTGCCCGATTTGAAGCTCATGGGAAACATCCTCACGATGGGCATCGCGTCGTTCGTGATGCAGGTCGCGTCCATGCTCGTCGGCATCGTATTGAACCACGTGGTGAGCCTGTACGGGTCGACCGACCCCATCGGCACTACGGCCGCACTCGCGGCAATCGGCGTGGCGCAAAAGGCGGCCATGTTCGCGTTCACCCCGCTCATCGGCCTGATCATGGGAGCGCAGCCCATCATCGGATTCAACTACGGCGCGAAGCTGTGGCAGCGCGTGCTTGACACGCTGAAGTGGGCGAGCATCACCGGCGTATGCATCGGCGGAGCGTTCTTCCTGATTGCGGAGGCCATTCCCGCGCCGATCGTGGAGCTGTTCGGCGTTTCGGGCGACCTGGAGAATTTCGCCGTGTATGCGCTGCGCGCGTACGTGATTTTCTTCGCGCCCGTTGGATTCCAGATTGTGGGATCAAGCTACTTCCAGTCAAGCGGCCAGCCGATGAAGGCCGCGATTCTCGAGCTCACACGCCAGGTGCTCTTCCTCATCCCTCTGTACCTGCTGCTGCCGCCTGTGCTGACAGCGCTCTTCGGCACGACGGGACTTGAGGGCGTCATCATAAGCGCTCCGGTGTCCGACGCGCTTTCAGTATGCGTGACCAGCGTCTTCGTCGCGCGAGAAGTCCGCAAGCTGCGCCGCCTGCGCGACAGCGGAGGGATTGCGTAAGGGATGCCGCACGCAAAAAAGCGCGGGGCGGACCCGCGCTTTTCCCAACTTACCAAGCGGCATGTTCGCCGCCGCATCTGCGACTTTTACGCCTCAGGAACGAGCCCCTTCAGGGCGCTTGCCACCTTGCGCGCGGCAGCCGTGATCGTGAGGTCGTCAACGTTCACCGTGACCTCCGCATACTTCTCGTAAAGCGGCTTGCGCTCGTCAAAGAGCTCATGCAGACTCATGCCGACGCCGTTCTTCAAAACTACGCCGCGCTCCTGCAAATCGGACAGGCGACTTTTCAGCTCGTCGTAGGAAATCTGCAGGTAAACCACGTGGCCGATCTCGGAAAGATGCTTCATGGCCTCGTCGGAGTAGACCGCAGAACCGCCCGTCGCGATGACCGAACGCTCGGCCTTCAAATCGGAGAGCACCTGGTTCTCAACGGCGATGAACCCTTCCGGACCGCACGCGTCGAGCAGCTTTTGCAGCGTCTTGTCGCACTGATTCTGAATCACCAGGTCGGCGTCGATAAAGTCGTAACCGACAATCTTCGCGAGCACGATGCCCAAAGTTGACTTGCCGGCACCCGGCATGCCGATCAGGACGATGTTGTTTTTCTCCGACATGGCTTCTCCTTCAACGGTAATGTCTCGCTGATCACTATAGCAGCAAAGATCAGCACAAAGCCCACCACAAGGCGCAACGTCATCTGCTCGCCATACAACAGGATGGAAAACACCACGCCAAACACCGATTCCAGGCTCAAGAGAAGCGACGCCTGGGTGGGTGGCACATGCGCGAGCGACACGTTCTGGATACCGAATGCAACGACGGACGCGAACACCGCGAGAAACAGCATCTGCCCGATGATTTCAGGGGTGAACGCCGCGACACCCGGGAAAGTTTCGGTCGCAGCGCCGAAGACAATTCCGAGCGCGCCTTCCGCGATGAACTGGAACACCGTCAAAACGAGCGCGTCGCATTTCTGCGCGAACTTCGAGACGGCGACGATGTGCGCCGCGAATGCGACCGCGCAGCCAAGCGTCATCGCCTCGCCGAAACCGATGGAGAGCGTCTCGCCCGACGAGCTCACCGACACAAGCCAAATGCCGCACACGGCCACAATTGCCGCAACGATATTGAACGCGGTCGGGCGCTTACGCGCGATGAGCCACCAGGCGAACGGTACAAGCACGCAATACGTCGCGGTCAGAAACGCGTTAACACCCGGCGTAGTGTGCTTGAGCCCCACCGTCTGCAGCCAGAAGGCAGTGAAGTCGAGCACCCCGAGAATGAACCCGTAGGTCACGACCTTGCGCGAGCAGAACCGCATGACGCGCTTGCGCAGTATCACGAGCAGCAACGCGCCCGCGAAGAGAAAGCGCATGCCCAAAAGCCACGCCGGGGGCAGCACGGCCACGACGTCCTTCATGACGACGAAGCTGAAACCCCAGATAATCGTCGCGAGAACGATGAGGAGCTTATAGACCCAAGATGGGATATTTGCCATGGATGATGTTCTTCTTCCTTCGAGTCAGGGCCGAGAACCGCCGCACACGGGCGCTTGACCCGCATGACGCCTTAAGACCCCGCTATTTCCTGCCGAATCCGCCGCCCGTCGCCTGGGCCTCCTCGCGCTTCGCGATCGCGTTATGCGCCGCCTGAAGCGAGTCTCTCAAACACTCGTTGATTGCCGGGGCCGCGGCGAGGCGCCGCACGCGCGCCAACGCGGTTTGGGATTTCGTCTCGTACCACGTCTGCCAAACAGCCGGCTGGGGCGCACCATGGAACGACACCGCCTCGTCAGCCACGCCGAACTCATAGGCGAAAGGCAGGAGCTCTCCCCATTGCGACGGGGAAAGAGACACAGGCTCGTCGAGTTTCTCCAGGTCGCGCATCCAATTTCGAAACCCCTTGCAACGCGCGATCAGGTTGTTGCCTCTCTCAGTGCGCCTCGGGAGGTAGTTTGCGACGAGCGTCGTCGCCATGGCGGTCGGAAGCGCGAGGGCGGCGGGAATCGGGTTTATCGTGATGATCGCAATGGCAATCCCCGCGACAGCAGTCACGCCGGCCACGATGAGGAACACCTTTTGCGCGCGCTTGCCCGCAGTCTCGAAGAAATCGCGCTCCTCGCACGCCTTGCCAAGCGAGGCCTGCCATGCGCTCATCGACTCGACGAAAGCCTCGGGCTGATCGACCGCACGCTGCTTCAGCTGGCTGAGCGAGCGGGAGTCACCAAGAGCGCTGTGTCCCATGAGAATCTCCAGCGCAGAAGACTCGAGCGCGCTGAGGCTTCCCGTCGGCGCTCCGAAAGCAACCGAAAGATACCAGGTGGGAGCTGCGTCTTTGGAGGGATCGCTCGCCTCAATGCGCAGCACGCCCTTATGTGCAAGCCGCATCACCGTCGCCGTGAAGTCGCGCATGTCATCGTGATTCCAGCGCCAAAGACGCCCTGCCACCGCAGGTTCCAAGCCCTCTTCGGGAACTTTCCGATAGTACTTCCCCGGGAAATCAGACGGGTATTCTCGGCCCAAACGGGCATAGGCAATCGCCACCGCGGCTAGAATCGCCGCGCAGACAAAGGCTATCAGGGCAAAAGTCGTGAAAAGAGCTTCCTGCTGGAAGCTCCAGGAATCGGTCCACACCTTCTCCTCGGCAATCGCGTAGTCGAGTCGAGCTGTCGCACGATTCGCGAGCATCTTCTTGCCGTCGAGGTGCGTGAGCCACGATGCGGGGAACAACACGTGGGCCGTTGCGTACTGACCGGGGTTCACTACGTCGTCGTGTAGCACGACCGTTCCCGCCGAATCAACCGAGACCGTACCGTTTTGGGGACCATGGCCCCACGCACGCACCGTGTCGTTCGGGATGACAGTTTCTCCTTGAGCGACAGGAAGCGTGATTGTCGCCGTCACGTTTTCCGAAGCCACCGGCCAATCGAGGGAAACGTAGGTCCAGTACGCTTCGGAGATGTCCTTGTAGGCGAGAACCGCGTTCGTGATGGAGTAGTCGAGTTCCACGATTACGCGGGAGTCGGACACCTGAGGAAATGCGTAAAGCGTGTTCTTCGCATTATCGTAAGCGTATGTTGCCCCGTTGGAGGCGCCCCCGGCGAGCCATTTGGCGGAAAACGAGGTGCTCGAAAGCGTCTTCCAATCGCCCTCGACGTTCCCGTCGGCGTCGGCTTGAGCGAGGCGCATACCGTTGATCTGCACACTCGCCGTTTCGGCAAGGCTGGTGAACGACCAGCCGACATATGCCGAATCGCCCTGGAAATCGAGGACGCGGTACTCGATGACCCGGTACGATCCATTCGTTTCCACCTGCATGGTGATGTCGGTTTTCGGGCTTGAATACGATCCGACGGCGAATGCAACGCGAGGCGATGCCGCCATCAAAGCGACAGCGAGCACGAGAAGGCAAGCCGCGAGTACGGCAGCGAGGGAAACCGCTGGGCGCATCGGGACGATAGTGCGAGCAATCGGGCGCTTCGCAGCGCACGAGCTGTTCGCATTCATCCGCATGGGGCGCAGGCAAGCCGTTCGCCGCGCATCCTTTCTGTTTCTCACCGCAGTGCTCCTTGCATCTTTTTCCCGTTCACGGTATCATAGCAAACCGCACCTATTATAAGTGGAGAAGTGACCGAGAGGCCGAAGGTGCTCGCCTGCTAAGTGAGTATGCCCCAAAAGGGCATCTAGGGTTCGAATCCCTACTTCTCCGCCACGATTTGCACAGCCCCCGCAACCGCGGGGGCTTTTTTGCGCAATCAACTGCAGGGGATTTTGCACGCGCGTCTCCATGCTCTAATGCTATCGAGCCTAGAAAAGTACAGCGCCAAGGACCGATTTTGGCACAAATAGATGCACTTTTTAATCGAAGGCGAATGCGAGCAGGAGTGGACGAGTGCTCGAAAGCAAAAACCCGCACAACCAGAGGAAGTTCGCAAGGCGGTGCACAGGTGCGCGCGCGGGCGGGCAAAAGGCACGCAAACGCAAACGGGCGCGGCGCGCGAACGCGGTCCTGAAAGGCACCACGCAGCCCACCGCAGGCGAGTGGGCGAACGAACAGGCTACTTCCTAAACTTCCACCACTTGAAGCCGGAGGCCTTCTCGGGCTTCTTGCGGTAATTCGGGTTGTGCTTTATGAACGAGCGCCGACATAAAAGCGTCACGGCAAGGCCGACAAGTGTCGTCGCCAGGAAGCTTGCCGTGAGCTCGAGAACGTCAATATTCCCCTCCAGCAGCGCATACAGCGACGCCAGCGCGAAAAACGCCGAGAGCACGCTCATTAAGAACGTGAACAGCTTGATGAGGATTTCTTTCGCCTTCGTCGGGGAATACAGAAACATCGCGACCACGTACACCACGCCCGCCACGAGCGCGAGCACGATGATTAGCGGAACGATTCTCGAAAGCCGGGCTAGCAAGGGCATGGGCGCACCTAACTCTGCTCGGGTACGATGGCGGCCTTAAGCGAGCCGAACATGGTGGTTCTCGCCCACCAGCCGCGCGATTGCGCCGCCGCAGCAATCGAGCATGCCACGTTGAAATCGCGGCACACGGCGAAGGTGGTCGATCCGCTGCCGCAAAGAAGCGATGCCTCGACCCCCGCTTGACGATGCAGCCAGGCGCGAACGTCAGCCAGCTCAGGAAGCACGCTTTCGGCTGCAGGCGACAAGTTGTTCATCAGGGGAACCTCGCATGCCGTCTTCGCCGCCTCAGCAGCAGCCGCCGCAGACTCATCAACCTTTTGGGGATTCCCATCGAAGGTACGGTATGCCTCAGCGGTCGACACGCCCGACTCGGGCTTGACCAGCACAAGCGGCTTTTTCATCGCTTCGAGCTCATGGTCGAACAGCTCGCCCGTGCCGGTGAAGCACGCGCAACCTCCATGGAGGAAGAACGCCACGTCGCTACCAAGCTCGTGCGCAGCCTCCTCGATCAGAGGGTCGTTCTCGGGAATGCCCCACAAGCGAGCTGCGCCGACAAGCGCGGCCGCCGCGTCGGAAGAGCCACCGCCCAAACCGCCCTCGTGCGGGATGTTCTTCTCGATGCGAATGTTAATCGCGTCGTCGTAAGAGATATCTGCCTTACGAGCGAGCAGGTCAATCGCCTTGAACACGATGTTATCGCGTACGGGGACGTTGAGGGGCGCCACTCCCCCGCGCGCATCGCAGCTGATCGAAATAAGGATATTGCCCGCAGGGCCAGCGCTCGCCGTGTTCGTGGGCGCGCCGTCTTCGGCGGATTCAAGCGCCGCGCGCGCGGCAACGATGTCGGAACGCTTCATGTACAGAATATCGTGAAGCGCCACGGCATGAAGGACCGTCGACACGTCGTGGTATCCATTATCACGGCGATCGCCGATGCCCAGAAACAGGTTCACCTTCGCCGGAGCCACAAGCTTAAGACCCGCGCCCTCGATCTGCGCCGTGCGCGCGATAGAGATCATATCGACCGGAACCTCGAGCGAGGCACGCTGACGACTCATGCATTCTCCCTGCTCAGGGGCGAGCGTTTCACGTGAAACGTTCTCGGCGGAGGCCTCGGCGGGCGTCTCGGCAGCTGAGCCACCCGCAACAGCCGCATCGGCGCGCACATCGGCGACCGCCACCCCAGTGCCGGTCTCCCCAGGCAAGCCACCCTCAGTCACAGCAGCTTCTTCATTGCAAACGATTTCGTCAGTCATTTCTTCCTCTTGTTCGCGAAAAAATCCTTCAGGAGCGCCGAGCACTCGTCGGCAAGAACCCCCGGCGTCACCTCGAACGTGTGGTTCAAACGCTCGTCAGCATTGACCTGGTAGAGCGTTCCTACAGCCCCAGCCTTCGGGTCGGAAGCTCCGAAAACGCAGCGGGCAATGCGCGACTGGTGCATCAGCCCCGCGCACATGATGCAGGGCTCGAGCGTCACGTACACCGTGCAATCCGAAAGGCGCCAAGCATCGAGCACGCGCGCCGCTTCCTGCATGGCAAGAAACTCTGCATGGCCTGCGGGGTTCTTCGTCGTTTCACGCAGGTTGCACGCACGGGAAATCACGCTCGGCTCGGCTAGAGGGCGCCTCGTCCCCCGGTCGATCGGCTCGTAGACCACCACAGCGCCGATAGGCACCTCGCCAAGAGATTCCGCACGTCGAGCCTCCGCAATAGCAAGCCTCATGTAATCTTCGTCGTTCATGCGCCCATTATAAGGCACAACAAGGCCCCGGCCAAAGGCGTTGCGCACGCGTTACGAGGAAAGGAAAGAACCTGCGCACTGCCTTATAGTCGGGGCCAAAGGGTGCCCCGCGGCCACACGGGCCTCGATCGAGAGGCCCTACATCGCGTGATCAAATCGCGATGTTGGGGTGCTGCGGCCGCATCGGGGCTCATAGTCGATCAGTTACTGCCTCTTATCCCCCTTCTCCCTTTTGCGAAGCGCGCCGAACGCCGCAGCGCCGACTGCACCCGCGGCAAGAATCGTCAGGGCTGCCACACATGCGATGGGCATCGCTGTGTCACCTGTCTTCGCGAAGCGCGCAGGGGGTTTGCCAGGCGTGCCCGGAGTTACTGCGGGAACAGGCTTCGTGTACGTGTTCTTGAACGTCGGAGGCGTTCCGTTAGGCCAGGTCACATTCGCGACCAGGTTGCCCTTGCCGTCATCGGTCACAACAACGGTCACCTTGTACGAGCGGCCGTCGTAGGTGATGCCTGTCTGCCCGTCGTTCATCTCGACCAGCGTGAAGTCGTACGTTCCGACCTTGTCGAAGTCGATCGCGGGGAACTCGATGCGGCCGTCAGCGGCGTTCTTCGCCTCGTACGTGCGACCGTCGGCGCCCGTCAGCTTGAAGGTGAACTCGCCCGCCGCGAGCGTACGACCCTCGAGGGTCTTCGTCGCGCCGATGATCACCGTCGTACCCTTGGCCTTGTAGGCGTTCTTGAAGACCGCCCCATCGACGCCATCGATGGCAAAGTCAACCCTCAGCTCGTTGTCGATCTCCACAACATCGGCCGTAACCTGGTACGTCGTCGCATCATAGGTGACACCGGCAGCTGTGGTTCCCGCACCGATCTCGCGCATCGTATAGATGTGCGTGCCCGCCTCGGTGAACTCGATGTCCGAGAACACCACGTTCCCGTCAGCATCGTTCGTGCCCGTGGAGACGACCTTGCCGTTCTCGAGCAGCTCGAAGGAGAACTCGCCCGCGACGAGCGCTCGACCCTCAAGGATCTTCTTCGCCACAGGAGCCGCGAAGATCGGGTCAGGATCGGGGATGATCGGCGGCGTGTAGGTGTACGTATTGGTGAAGGTGCGCAGCGGCGTGCCCTTCACGTAATCTTGCACGTTGGTCACACGCGCCGTGACGTTGCCATCGTTGCCCCTGGTCACCGTAACTTCGAAGGTGAAAGCGGGGTTCGGGTCGTTCGCCACGTCGGCATGTCCGCCCGCCTTCTCGGTGATGGTGTAGTGGAACACGAGCGTGTTGGCGTCAGCAGGCGGATTGTCAGTCGTCGGGCCATCGCTCGCAGGCTTTGCTGCAGCGTTTACCGCAGGAGCCGCCGCGGCGTCAGCAGCAGGAGCAGCCCCCGCGTCGGCAGGTGCGCTTCCCTCGCCCTTGGCAGCATCGCCCGCATCGGCGCCCGAAGCGCCAGCCGCAGATGCCGCCGCAGCGTCTGCCGCAGGGACGTCACTCGCTGCCGCCTTGCCAGCCGCGTTCGACTCGCTCGCAGCGGACTTAGCAGCAGGGGCGCTGTTGATCACGATAGGACCGCTGTCGAACAGGCTCGCGTCAAACGTGATCACGCCGAAATCGACCGACCCGTCGGCACCGTTGTGCGCCGTCTTTGCCGTCGGCATCGGAGCATTCGCCTCCGCAGCGGTCAGCTCGAAGGTGAACAGCCCCGTCATATCCGGCATTTCGACCGCGGAGTTGTTGACGAAACGTTTGAACGCGTTCACAGGAATCTGGTTGTCGTCGTACTCAAAACCGGCGACGTTCGTGAACTCGCGCGTGTTGGGCGTAGTCGTGAGCTGGGCGGTCGCCTCAAGCTTGCCCGTATGGACACCGTTTTGGTCAACGTCGGTCACCGTCACCGTGAACTCGGCAACGTTGCTCGAGTACTGCACGCCGCCGATGATGTGCCCAGCGTTCGCCTCGGTCACGCGGTACTTGTAGACGCCAGCCTGGTTGAACGTGATGTCCCCGAACGAAATCGGGGCATGGCCCGTAGCAGGGTCAACCATATCGGCGCCGACCGTCACCATGGTATCGCCCGGCAGCGGAGCACCCATGGTCAGCGGCTCGAGAAGGAAGCTGAATGCGTCATTGGCTTCCCAATCGCGCCCCTCGAGCACCTTGTACAACCCGAATCCCGCTTGGGTATCGAACGTCGCAGGGTCAGCTGCATAGGTATTTGTGAAAGAAACCTTGTTGCCAGCCGCGCCGTCGACCGTGGTCGTTATCACGAGCGCGCCCGCGTTGTCGGAAGCAACGTTGATCGCAACGCTATGAATCGTCTTGTCATACGTCATGCCAGGCACCCCGACGGAAGGCACGTTCTCGTACACATCGAAGGTGAACGTTTTGCCCGCATCATCCTGCGTGAAGTGCAGGTCGGTGAGCAGGGTCGCCTCGTACGCAACGCCCGCGGCACGGGGCTCGGAATTCACGAACGTGCGCGTGCCGTCGCCGCCGAGCAGCGCCGCAGCAGCGTCATTGGTGCCAGCGATGTGGAAGGTGAATTCGCCCTGGCCCATATCGCGGCCGTTGAGCGTCTTGCTCAGGACGAGCCCGGCGTAGTCGCCTTCAGCCGTATAGCGGTTGGTGAAGTCGAGCGAGTTCTCGACCGTCCGCGTTGCCGCAAGCACGCCGTTGTTGTCGGTCACCGTCACCACGATCGTGGCAGTATGGCGATCGAACGTCATGCCCTGAGTACCATCATCGGGAATCCGCTGGCTGTTCCACGAGTTCTCGCGCACCATGAAAGTGTACGTACCCGGCTTGGTGAACGCTGCATCGCCGAAGGAGAAGTCGACCGCTTGGCCGTTCGTTCCTCGCAGCGCAACCGCGTCGGTGCTCGTCAGACGAACAGCGCCGTTCGCGATGGCAGACTGCGTCGCGTCATCGCCAGGGAGCAGCACGAACCCGAAGGTCTCGTTCGGGAGCATATCGCGGCCGGTGAGCGTCTTGGTGCCCGCCGCGAAATCCTCGGCGGGAACGCTCACGGGCGTGGGCGTATAAGAATTGCGGAAGGTTGCGAACGACTCGGCCTGAGAGCCTTGCGCCGCGTCGGCAAGCCGGTAGCTCGCCGTCCACACCACGACCTGCTCGTTGTCGACTACCTCGCTCGTAATGTCTACCCTGACGACCCACGTGGACTCATCATAGATCATGCCAGTCTGCAGCAGGGACTCGTCAGCGTCGGCAACGTTGATCCAGTTGCCAGCACCATCCTGCACCACCTCGGTGATGCGATACTCGAACGAGTTGCCGATCATGGCACCCGTGAAGACGATGTCCTCGAATTCCACGCTGCCATCGGCGTTAACTGCGCCGATCGGGTTTTTGGGCATCGGATTGTCATTCAGGACCGGCTCAATGCGGAAGTTGAACTTACCGCGCGCAAGGGGATTCGCACCCGAGTTGTCGGTGTATTCCTTCTTCACCGCGGGATTCCACTTCGCTTCCCTCGCGGCGAACTCGTTGGTGAACGTTGCGGCATCGACGCCGTCATCAGATTGGATGCTTGCGCCGCCGTCGTCGTAGATCTGCACCATGACGCTCGACACATTCAGTATGCCCTGATGGATGGCATTATCGCCCTGCCCCGCAAGCACATCGGTCACCGTTACGACCACGCGATAGCGCGCCTGCGACAAGGACATGCCAGCTCCAGCGCCCACGGTCTGATCCTCGCTGATTTCGTAGACGTACGTGCCAGGCTTCGTATACGTGATGTTGCCGAACGTGCCAGCCGCATAACCGCCGTCAGTCAGGTCCTGCTTGGTGAGGGTAAGCGCGCCAACAGGTTCGCCATTCTCGTCAAGCGGCATCGGAGCGTTGTCGGTCACCGGGGTAAGGATGAAACGGAAGGCGTCGTTGTCGGTCCAGCTACGACCGGTCAACACCTTCTTGACGGCAAGGGCATCGTCGTTATCGAGCGTGCCACTCGGACGATACGCGTTGGTGAACTCAGCCTTCGCCTGCGCACCAGCAGCGATCGTTCCCGTCGCAGCTTGCGGGTCGTTGTTTTCCGCAGGAGCTATCTGGTCGAAACCAGTCGTGGGCTGCTCGCTGACCAGGTACTCCCAGCCTGCGCTCAAGCCGCGAATATAGAGCGTCTCGCCGTCCTTGAGCGAGTGCGTCGCCTTGCCGTTGTTGTCGAACGTGATGGTGAACGCGTCGCCCACCGGCTCGTTGTTCGCATCGCGGACCTCGGCGGGGAATTCCTGCCCCTCCGCCTTGTCAATCTCGATGGTGAAGGTGAACGTGTCGTTGCCGAACTCGGCGCGGTCGTAGCCCTCGGGGACGACCAGCGACTTGGAGATAGCCAGCGTGCCCGGCTTCTCAACGACAAGCTTTCCGTTATTGCCCAGATGGCAGGCGACATTGCTGCCCGACCACACAGGATTGAGCACCGTCGCCGCCGTCGCCGTCGGATTGTCGCTCTTGACCGTACGCAGCTCGTTGATGTAGGTGAAGCGCGGAGTACCCGCCTTGAACACCGCGTTGCCGGAAGCGTCAGTGCCGATATAGCCAAGCCACGACTCGGGAATATTGCCCGAGAATTGAATGGCGCCCGACTGCAATGTGGCTTTTCCATTGTCAATGTCGTACCAACTGCGCTGGTAGTAGTAGGTGCCATCTGCGCTCAGCGCGCCCTTAGCTGGCACCGTGCACGCCTCATCCGTATAGATCGGCGTTTCCTCTGTCATGTAGTAGTAGCTGTTGGACTTTGCGGGGGTGAACGTCGCCGCAACGTCGCCATCTTCCCCGCCGCTCCACTTGTTCGCGTGAAACGCCACGCCGTTATCGGTCGTGTTTGCCTCGATGTAGGCGGCAAGCGTCGCATCGGGGTTGGCCAGCGCGCTCTCCATGCCCTCCTTCACGCTCGACTCGAAGAACACGCGAATGGGGAACGTCAAATCGACGGAACCCGTGCTTGCCGATTCGTCAATCTGGAAATGACGCAGCGGGATAAGCGCTGCCGGAATTTTCACTTCGACGAGGTCGCCCGTCGCGAGATTATCCGACTTGGTCACCGTAATGACGATCGAGCTCAAATTGCCCGAAGGATAGAGTACGTTGCCCGCTTCGCCCGAGAACGTGTACGTGTCGACGTTTCCGCTGGTCGATTTCACTGGGTTTTGGAACAGCTGCTTCGCGAACACGATTGTCGTGAAAGAATCTACCTTCATGTAGTCGCCGAGTTGGTCGGTGAAGGTGATGTATCCCGAAGTTGAGGGGTCATAGCCCTGCTGAACTTCGGTGGGAAGGCCCGTCGAGCTTGTGATCTCCTGGGAAATCTTGTCGAAGAGGGTCTTCAGGTCGGCCGCGTTCGAAGCCGCTTTGTAGAAATCGGAATCGGCAGCACGCGCTCCGAAGTTCCAGACCCATCGGCCGGACTCCCAAGGCCATTGGCCATTCTGCCATGAATAGCTTGCCGTAGGATAGTTGCTCGAAACGGCATGCATGAATTTGTTTTCGTCGCTGGTTCCGCTGT
This sequence comes from uncultured Coriobacteriaceae bacterium, assembly GCA_900554945.1. Classification (GTDB taxonomy): domain Bacteria; phylum Actinomycetota; class Coriobacteriia; order Coriobacteriales; family Eggerthellaceae; genus Ellagibacter. Next base: position 15,193 of record USJN01000005.1, read on the forward strand.
TCGCGGGATCGGCCACGGGATTCGCGCCGCTGAAAATGCCGACGGAGTAAATGGTCGCCCCCGCGTCCTTCATCGACTTGGCAGCGGAGACGGCATCGCCCGCCACTCCGTCTTCGAAACCGCTGCTGCTCGTTGGCGAACCGTCGGTGAAGAACACCACAATCTTCTTGGCGTTCTCGCGACCCGACGTCTGGCCAGCCGCAAGCTCCAACCCATAGTCGGCCCGCGTCGAACCGGCGGGGCTGATGGCATTGACAGTCGACTTCAACTCGTCCGCCGACGAGCCGACGCACGAGGTCAGGTTCTTCATCACCTGGCTGAAGTTGTAGGTGTACCCGCCCTTGCGATAGGTACCGTTACCAACCTGATTGCTTTTATCCCCCGAGAACTTTACGAGCGAAACCTGATGCTGTTGGGCGGGGTCGCTTATGTTCGCGTTCTGCTTCGCGATCTCGTCGATGAACGAGTTCGCCGCAACCTTGAGCGCGTCGATCCTCTTCGTGCTGTCGCCATTGCCCATAGGATCGTCCATCGAGCCCGAGGCGTCGAGCACCAGCACGATATCGAGCGGCTGCGCGATCTTCGACTTCAAGTTCGACGTGGACGAAAGCGCCGAGAACGCCGTGAGGAAATCTGCCTCGGAGCTTTTCTCGATCGTTATCGTTCCATCGGCGCCCGTCAAGTTGATGCCCTCAGTCGACACCGTCTTATCAGTCCAGATGAGGCCGACGCTCTGGGTCGAGTAGTCCAGACCCCAGTCCCTCCACGAGCTTGCCGTGTTGGGGTCGGCCACCGTGTGCTTATCACCTGCGGCATAGGGCGTGGGGCTCACGCCCGACGCGCCCGATCCCGCAGAAGCGCCTTCATCGGCGAACGAAAGCGTCGGCATGCCGACAGTCAGCGCAAGAAGCGCTGAAAGTAAGATGTTACGAATCTTGGTGCGTTTCATGATGAAACCTCCGTCCCACTTGTCTCGGGGTCTTCATGTGCTCGATACTGTCTCGCGCCAGAAACGGCACCCTTCCTATTCCCGTCTCCATTCATTTCTCCTCTCCTCGTATACGCGCATCGACTTGCGCACTACTACCCTTCCATCATGAGGGGAAGCGAGCGAGAGGGTAACGTTCGTAGATGCGCAAGGGGGTTTCGTATATACGAAACCCCCTTTGTGAGTTTTACCCGTCTATTCGCATCGACGGTCCGCATTTTCGAAAAGGAATAGGACGCGAAGCATCCCAATTTGCGGCGATTTCGGCGACTCGGCCAAAATGTCCCCCTTGAAAGGG
>USJN01000006.1 GCA_900554945.1 uncultured Coriobacteriaceae bacterium
CACAATGCGAGGGGGAAATACTGCAGGCGGCTAAAGTGGTGCTCGAAAAGACGCACTGGCTTCCCGAAGACAAGCGGCAGGAGTTAGAAAAACAGCTCCCTCTCGCGGCAAGCGAGCGCAGGGCACACGACCAGCGACCGAGGGGCGCACTTCCATCGGTCGCAAGGAGCCTGCGACAATGAGCCTCTAGCGCGAGAGCGCCTCGGCATCTATCGCGTTCACCATAATCTGGGCCATCGTCGCCCGATCGACAATGCTCGCAGGCTCGACGTAGCGTGTCCCACTTTCGTCCACGCCGTTCACCACGCCCTCGTTCAAACACCACGCAATCGAGTCCGCCGCCCACTCCGGCACGCTTTGCGCGTCGGGCATGGCCTCAAGCTTCGCGCGGCTCGCCCCTTCAACACTGCGCCCGCAAAGCTCGTGCGCGGCGTTCGCGATCATCACGCAAAGCTGTTCGCGAGGGATGCTCGCATCGGGGTCGAAGCAAAGCTCGCCGTCCTTTTCCACGCCGTGGATCACGCCGTTTTCAACAGCCCAGTTCGCAGCCTCGGTATAGAAGCACCCAGATTCCACGTCGGCCATCTTCGTACGATTCGTCGCCGCCTGGGCGTTGTAGTTCTTGGAAGCCGTCGGTTGGAAATAGCGCCAGAGGATCGTTGCCGCCTGGGCGCGTGTCAGCGAGTCGGACGGGCCGAACGTCCCGTCACCGTAGCCGGCCATGAGGCCCATCGCCGATACCTCGAGCACCGCATCGTGGTACCAGGAGCTTTCCAGCATGTCGGAATACGGCGCATCAGCGGTATAGCGCGCCGTGAAGGAGCCTTCTTTCCCCTGATGGCCCGCGCGGTATGTCACTTCGATGCGATACTCGCCCGGCTCCAGGTTCACCGTGCGCGAGAGCGTGCAGTCCTTCTGAACATAGGAATGGTACACGCTGTCGGCGACTACCTCCTCGCCCTTCGAGTTCACGATCGACACCGCGAAATAGTTGTGGCCGCAAGGAAGCGTCCAGGCGTAGTCGAAGCGCACGGTTCCGGCCTTCGCAACGGTGATGCGATAGGCGTACCCCGAGTTGTTCTTGAGGTAAGTCGTCTCCTTGGAAGCCCCTGCCGAAAGGTCGACCACCTCGTATTCCGCGCCCTTCGTCGCAAGCGCCACCGACCCATCGGCGCGGCGAACGTACCAAGTGAGGTCCCCACCGTAGTTCTTCCGAGCGCTCTCGCCCCAAGTACTGTTCCCCACGGGGAAAATCGCACGTGCTGTGACCTGCGTAAATGCTGAGCTTGAGATAAGAGGCGCACTGCCTGTGAACTCGATGGAGGAAACCTCGCTGCACCCCTGGAAGGCCGAGTTTCCAATTTCGGAAAGCGCCGCAGGGAAGATAATGCCACCTGCGAACGCGCTCTCACAGCGGCGGAACGCCCCACTGCCGATCTTGGTGACGCTTGAGGGAATCGACACGCTTTCAAGCGCCAAGCATCCGCTAAAGGTACTGTCCTTGATTTCCGAGATCTCGCCGAGCTCCGTTATCGACTCGAGGCTCGTGCAGTCCATGAACGCCCTCGCCCCGAGCGAGGTAAGAGCCGAGGAGAGCGTCGCTTCCTTAAGGCTCACGCAACCGGAGAAGGCCTGGGCGCCGACTGTGCGCACGCTGTCGGAAAGCTCAATCGAGGTGAGCGCCGCGCATCCCGAGAAGGCGCCATCTCCTAGGGAGGTCAACGTGTCGGGAAGGCTCACGCTGGTGAACGTACCGAGCTCGAAGATGCGCGGCCCGATGGCGGTGATACCCTCTTCGACAACCACTTCCTTGATGAAGTAGGCGTTTTGCAGCCAGCCCGAATTATCGCTCACGCTGCCCGTGCCGCTGATCGTAAGCGTGCGCGTCGAGGCATCGAAAGCCCACGTGGCGTCCTCACCGCACGCACCCGATGAGGCACCATCGGGCAAGGAGGGATCGTCGTCGTCGGCAGGAAGCCCCACTCCGCTTGCGGCGCCCGCGAGGAGCCGCCCATCGCGGGCAGCATCGACAGAAAGCCCGCTCTCGCTCGATGAGCTTTCCTGGGCAGATGCACGATCTTGAGCTGCCGCCCCGCCTTGCGGCATATCGCTCGCCAACGCCGGAGCGGGCAAACAGACCCCCATCGCGATAACGATTGAAAGCAACCATGCCGTTAAAGGCCGATTTGCCATTGTTCCTCCTACGTTATTCCACACATGTGGCATTTATGATACCGCGGCAAGCCACAAAGGGAGTGGGGGCGAGCAAAGCGTCGCAAAAAACTACGAAGGGGACGTATTTCGGAGACGCCTTCGCAGGGCGAGGCAGGGAGAAAGCAAGGGATGCAAGCGGGGAGCGATGACGATAAGCGCTAGCCCAAGAGCTCACTGCCGCGCTAGAAGCTGATGCCGACCGTCATATGCATCATGTAGAAGGAGAAACGCATCACAAAGATGCCCGCGAGCACGAGCAGCGCCGCAACCGAGGCGCGCACGACCGAGATGGTCATCTCATCGGGAGACGCCTTCCCTTCCTGCGACACAGAGAGTCTGAACAGCGACAACGCGTCAACAGCGATTCCCGCCGCAGCGAAAACGGCAAAGACGCAGACGAGCAGCGCGTAATGCGGCACCAAATCGCCAGCGGACGCGACAGCGTTCTCAGCCGGCAACACAATCGCCCCCTGAAGGGCATACACGACAAGGCATGCCGCCAGCGCGACGACCGCAAGCATGAGCATGAGCCGCCCAAAGCGGTTCCCCCGCGATTTCCACCGCGCAGCCCTTAAACCCACGATAGCGAGGACCGGCCCACCGAGCAGCGCGTTCGTCCACAGGCTCAACGGGGAAAACGGCGTGTCCCACGTGACGATGGTGTCCGCGGAGTACGCGAAGGCGATAGCGGTGATGCACGCGATAGCGCTCACGCACGCCCCGACGGCGAGCAGGCGCTGGAGCAGCCGGCGGGGCTTCACGGCGAACGAGTAGAGCCAGTACACGCCCGAAAACGCGAGAAATATGACGGCGCTGAACACCTCGTTGGAAAGCGGGCTTCTCCCCACCCCCATGAACACGTATAGCGCGTTCGCCGGGTTCCCCAGATGCGTAGCCGACGCGACAAGCCCCACCAGCGACACGATCAGCGGGATGCAAAGCGCCTTGTCAATGCGGTGATGGGCATCGTCGGAGAGCATCCCACGAATGATAGGGAAAGACATAAGCGCATACGCCACCGCACCCGAGGGTGCAAGCGTCGTGAATAGCACAAGCGTGATCTCGTTGAACGCGGTGGCGAATCCCGTCGACATGGCGATTCCTTACTTATAGAAGCGCGGAAGCTTCACGGAAAGCCCGCGAAAGTCTTGGATTCCAAGCAGCGTCGAACGCGTGAGTTCGGCAAGACCGCGGTAGAAGGGATGACGAGCTGCCACGGCGAGCTCCTCCAGGTAATGCGGCGCCCAAGTGAGCAGATGGCCGCACAGGTAGTCGTCGAGGGACTCGGGCTGCGTGCGACAAAGATGGGACATGAGAGCCAGCATGAGACCGATGTGGTCCTCGGGGGTCTTATCGTCAGTTGTCCGCGCGACGCCGTGCTCGCGCATCCACGCGCGCAGCGCAAGCGTCGTCTCTCCGAACACGACGCACTCGCGATCGGTATATCTTCATCGGCCAAGGCGGCTTCAAGCGAGTCCTTCGACACGACCCGTCCGCTGAGAACATCGAGCTTATCATGCTCGATGGCCATCCTCCCGCGCGCATAGCGAAGAGCACCGCCAGCCACCTAACCGCAGACGACGAGCGCAAGGACCGCGCTGCGAGCGCACCTGAGGGCGACTTTCCCGCCGAGCCCCCGACCGCCTTCCCGAAGAAACCCGCGATTGCGGCCGAGTCCACGCGCAGCGAAGGGGAAGTTGACAGGCGCGACAGCGGCCAGCCTGATGGGAGCGGACGCAGCGCGGGAAGTCGTGGCGGCAACCCCGCTTCGCAGGCAGACGTCCCACGCGGGCGCGGCAGGCGCAATTTCGAAAGCGGCTTCGAGCTGACCGACCGCCTCTCCAAGCAGGCACAAGTCCTTCGCGAGCAATACCGCCTGAGCGCCCGCGAGACGGAGGTCATGGAATATATCGCGCGCGGGTACACCGTCGCGCGCACCGCCGAGGAGCTCATCGTGTCGGAGAGCACCATCCGCACGCACAGCAAGCGCATCTACGCGAAACTCGACGTGCACAAAAAGCAAGAGCTCATCGACATGCTCAAGGCCGTCGAGCTGTAGGCTCGCGCATTCCGCGGGGCGAACGTTTTCCCACAGCTAGCCTGTCACATCGCCCGATTGGTCGAGCGAGATCGGATCGCCCACATACGTCGAGGGCACATCGAAGAGCGCCTTGAAAAAGTCCTTCGTGCGGGCGGGAATCTCGCGCACATCGTACCAGGTCTGCTTGCCGTAGCTGCGATAGTCGCTCGCTACGCCGATTGCATCGACCCCCAAGGCGTGCGCCGAGTAAAGCGCGCGGTAGAGATGGTAGGTCTGCGTGGCGATCACGACGCGCGAGCAGCCGAACACGTTTTTCGCGCGATACATGCTCTCGTAGGTGGAAAAGCCCGCATGGTCGCAGAAGATATCCTCGGAAGGCACGCCCTGCGCAATCGCGTAGCGCTTCATCGCCGCGCACTCGTTGTAGTGCTCGGTGCTGTTGTCGCCCGACATGATAATCTTGGGCGCGGCCCCCGCCTTGTAGAGCGCGATGCCGCAATCAAGGCGGTCCCGCAGAATCGTCGACGGCGTGCCATCGGCGAACACCGACGCGCCGAGCACGACGATTGCGTCGGCTTGATAGCCCGAGGCCTCGTCGACGCTCACGATATCGTCCTCCGTCGTGAGAACCACCAGCGCGTTCGTCGCGCCGACGACAATCGCCACGACGGCAATGCAGGTGCACAGTATTTTCAACAACGCCTTAATCATGCAGCTATCACTTCGATGCCTTCCAAACTGCGAGAGGACAAAGAAGGGTCGGCAGCGGAAACTGCCGACCCCCGATTTTCCATTCAATCCGCCGCCTAGCAAGTGATCGGCGAATCTCGTCAACGAAACGATTGTAACGCGACAATCCTCTTTTGAGGTTTATTTCGCGACGATGTTCACCAAACGTCCCTTGACGACGACGACCTTCTTCACGTCCTTGCCCTCGATGGCCTGGGAAACGGCTTCAAGCGCCTGGGCCTTCACGTCTTCCTCCGCGGCGTCGGCGGCAACCGTGATCTTCGCCTTCACCTTGCCGTTCACCTGCACCGCGAGCTCCACCTCGTCGGCCTTCGCCTTCTCGGGGTCGAACTCAGGCCACGGCTCGACGTGCACGCTGCCCTCGTGGCCGAGCACCGTGTGCCACAGCTCCTCGGACCAATGCGGGCAAATCGGCGAGAGCAGCTTCACGAGCACCTCGGCGATATCGGCCGAAAGTGCCTTGAGCTCGGCGTTTGCCGCGCGCTCCTCGGCGGATGCCGCATGCAGGAAATCGCCCGTCGCGTTCGCGAGCTCCATGATGGCAGCGATAGCGGTGTTGAAGTTGTTACGGTCGAAGTCCTCGACCACCTTGCCGCACACGCGATGGCGCTCACGCACGAGCACCTTCGCGGCCTCAGCGGCAGTCAGCTTGCCGCCTTCCTGGTAGAGCGTGTCTTCCCCCGCGACGCCGGCCAAGTCGCCGACCATGCGCCACACGCGGTTCAGGAACTTGTACATGCCCGCAAGGCCGTCCTCGTTCCACTGCAGCTCCTTGTCGGGCGGGGCCATGAACAGGATGTACGCACGCACGGCATCGGCGCCGTAACCTGCGATCATGTCCTCGGGCGAAATCACGTTGCCCTTCGACTTACTCATGACGTCGCCGTGCTCGTCGAGCACCATGCCCTGGCACAGCAGGTTCTTGAAAGGCTCGTCGAAGTCGACCATGCCCATATCGCGCAGCACCTTCGTGAAGAAGCGGCTGTAGAGCAGATGCAGAATCGCGTGCTCGATGCCGCCGATATACTGGTCGACGGGCATCCAGCGGTTCGCCTTCTCGGGGGCGAAGGGCAACTCGGTGTTGTGCGGATCGGTGTAGCGCAGGTAATACCAGCTCGAACACGTGAACGTGTCCATCGTGTCCGTCTCGCGGCGCGCAGGGCCACCGCACTTCGGGCACGTGCATTTCGCAAACTCCTCATGCGTGGCGAGCGTCTCACCTGCGGAAAGATCGATATCCTTCGGGAGCGTGACGGGCAGGTCCTCTTCGGGAACCGGCACGAGTCCGCACGTGTCGCAGTAGATGGCGGGAATGGGGTTTCCCCAGTAGCGCTGGCGAGAGATGAGCCAGTCGCGCAGGCGGAACTGCACCGACTTCTTCCCCTTGCCCGCGGCCTCCAAGTCGCCGATGATCGCGTCGACGGCGGGCGAATGCTTGCCGCCAACCATGCCGGTGTACTTGCCAGACTGCACGAGCTTACCCTCGGCCTCGTAGGATTTCTCCCAGTCGACCGTGGTGACGACGCGATTCCGCTCGTCTTTGAGCTGCGGATAGAGCGCATCGTCCTCACCCAAGATGATGGGGATGATAGGCAGGTCGTACTTGCGGGCGAACTCAAAGTCGCGCTGGTCGCCGCACGGGACGGCCATAACCGCGCCGGTGCCATAGTCGGCCACGATGTAGTCGGCGACCCACACGGGGACCTTCTCGCCGTTCACGGGGTTCACGACGTAGCGGCCGGTGAACGCGCCGTGCTTCTCGCGGTCGCCCTGGGCACGCTCGACGGCGCTCACCTTGGAAGCGGCCTCCACGAGAGCCATGACTTCGGCCTCGTATTCGGTGCCGGCGACAAGCTCGGGCACGAGCTTGCTTTCGGGAGCGAGCAGGAAGAAGCTGCATCCGAAGAGCGTGTCGGGGCGCGTCGTGAACACGGTAATCGTCTGGCCGTCGTCTTTACCCTCGGCGGGAAGGAGCTCGAAGTCGACCTCGGCGCCTTCCGAGCGGCCGATCCAGTTGGACTGCATCTGCTTCACGCGCTCGGGCCAGCCGTCGAGCTGAGCGAGGTCATCGAGCAGCTCCTGCGCGTAGTCGGTGATCTTGAAGTACCACTGCGTGAGGTCGCGCTTCTCGACAGCGCCGTGGCAGCGCCAGCATTCACCTTCCGTGACCTGCTCGTTTGCGAGAACAGTCTTGCAGTTGGGGCACCAGTTCACCGGGGACTCGCGGCGCTCGACAAGCCCGCGCTTCCAGAACTGCAGGAAGATCCACTGGCCCCAACGATAGTACTCGGGGTCGCACGCAACGACCGTACGGTCCCAATCGTAGGACAGGCCCATGCGCTTGAAGGACGCCTTCTGCGTCTCGATGTTCGCATACGTCCATTTTGCGGGGTGGCTGTGGTGCTTGATGGCGGCGTTCTCGGCCGGCAGACCAAAAGCGTCCCAGCCCATGGGATGAAGCACGTCGAAGCCGCGCATCTTCGAGTAGCGGGCGATCACGTCGCCGATCGTGTAGTTGCGCACGTGCCCCATGTGGATGTCGCCTGAAGGATAGGGGAACATCTCGAGCACGTACTTTTTGGGCTTCGACTCGTCTTCTCGAACGGTATTCAGACCTGATTCGTCCCACGCCTTCTGCCAACGCGGTTCGATCTCATGCGGGTTGTAAGCTTTCATGGTTGCTGCCTTCTCGTTTTCATTCTCGCTGGGTAAAAACGTGACTATATATTGTAGCGCATCCAGAGCGCTCGCCGGCTACGTTTGCGCCGCTAGGTCGACCATTACCGACATGCGGAACCCACCCTTGGAGCGTTCGAGGGAAACCGCCCCGTCGTAGCGCTGCACGATTGTATCGATGACGGACAGTCCCCAACCGTGCTCAGCGAGGGAACCGCCGCTCGTCTGTTCCTCGGCGAACCGGATTCTGCCGAGAATTCCGCGGCGCGTCGTTTCGCGGCCCTCGTCCCCTTCCGACGTTGACTTGCTGTTACGCATATCGAGCACAAGGTACGAACCTTTTACGGAAGCCTTGAAAACCACAAAACGTTTGCCGGGGTCGACGTCTTCGCAGGCGTTAAGCGCATTGTCGAGCATGTTCGACACGAGGGCGCATAGCTCGGAGTTGGAAATCGACACTTCGGCGGGAACCCTCAGCGAGCACTCCATGTTAACGCCCTTCGCCTTGAACTCCCGCATCTTGAGCGACATCAGCGCATCGAGGGCGACATGGTCGCACACGCGCAGCGATTTCCTGCTCGCAAGCACGATGATCTCGTCCACGCGCTGTCCACTTGAGGCGACTTCTCCTCGGGAAAGCTGCGCATCGAGTTCGTGGAGCTGCTCGGCGATCTTCCTGCGGATGTCGCGCGCCTCGTTTTCCACGGAGACAAGCCCACGAGCGCCCATGCGCTCGGCATCGATCTGAGCCTCGAGCAGGCGTGCCTTTTCTCTGAGGGCGTCCGCGTACTCGGCCTTCCCCAGCGCTGTGAACAGCAGCGAATCGAGCGGGATACAGGCCACACCCAGCGCAAGCGTCAAGAAAAGCATCGTCGGCTCTAGGTGGAGAAGCATCGTCGACGCCGCGATTCCCGCCACGCAGACGATCTGGCTTGCGGGGAGCAGCATGCAGGACAACAGGTAGCGAGGCGACGTGCGGGTCAGTCGGCGGCACAGGATGGCGGCCTTCACCGTCATCGCGACCAGCACGGCGACGGTAAGCGAAAGGGATATCACGAAGAGCACGTCCATAGCCTTCACCTGACCCTACGCCCTATCGCTCGACAATGCGGCGGGTTCGCAAAGCGGCGATGCGGCAGAAAGGGCGGCCTTGGAGCGAAGGACCACCGAGGCATCTCGGGCGTCCATGCTCTCGATTTCCCCTAGAAGGTCGCGAACATGCTCGCGGGCAGCGTCGAATTCCCCACGCGAGGCGAGCATCTCGATAATCTGCAGATGATTGCGCAGGTCATGGCGGAGTTGAGCGGAATTCTCGAGAAGGGTGGAAAGATCGTCGAACAACTGCAACTCATCGTTGAGCTGCCGTTCGAGGGCCTCGATGCGCAGAGCTTCGAACCGTTCGAGCACGAAATCGTCGATTGCGCGGAACAGGGCGAGGTCGGACACGAGAAAGAAGACGCCCATGAGCAGGACACTCACAACAAGCAGCGGACTCCACACGGCGGCCGTCCCTATCCCGATGAGCGCAATCAGCAAGAAGGGAACTTGGAGCAGGGGAAACCATATAAAATACTTCGTTCCCCCACCAGTATACCGCTTCACCTCGGGGGTCAACCATTGGCTTTGAGCGCGACGAAGCATCACGAACAGTACATCGAGCAGAATCAGATGGAGGCCGGACGCCACCGCATAGCTGGCAAGTCGCGTGTATTTCTCCTGGTAGCTGAAAGGATCGTCGACAACGAGCATCCAAAGGAGAAGGCATGCAAGGTAAGCGATGATAGCAGCGACGATCGACGATGCGACGACAATCGCACGATGCAATGGACGATCGCGTGCGAAAAGCGCAGGGGCCGCGCAGAGCAGAGCCTCCACCAGACTGAAAAGGGGCATGCCAATCAAAGAGGAAAACGGCACCACCAAGAAGGAGCAGATGGAATACACGACCACGAAGAGGGCTGGGCGCGGGATGTCCAAAAGCCGCGTCATCACGTAACCGTATAAGATCTGAACCGGTAGGTACCCGACTAAATCGACAACGATGTTTTCCCAAGGCAGACCGAACGCCAGAACGTCCATCTCGCTACGCTCGCGCTTTCAAGTAATCGAGCAGCGCCTCTTTCACCTCGTGGCGCCGCTTCTGGCTCATCGGGACGCGCGAGCCGGACTTCACGAGGATGTCGTCTTTGCCGATCTCGACGACGTCGGCGAGGTTCACCACGAAGCTCTTATGGCACCGCACGAACCCTTCGGGCAGCATGTCCTGGGCATCGGCGAGCGAGCAATACACCTCCACGACGCTGCCGTCGGTGTGCAACCGCAGCTTGCGGCGCTCGCTTTCCAGATACTCGAGGCAGTCGGCGTCGACCACGATCGTCCGACCGCGCACGTTGAACGTGAGCGAGCAGGGAGACGACTTCGGGGGGACATCGGCACGCGCGCCCTGACCCACCTGTTCGGTCTGCCCATCCTGCATATTTTGACCCGCAAGATTCTCCAGCGCCTTTTTCAGGGCGTCGTCGAGGGCGCTTTGCCTGATGGGCTTAACCAGGAAGTACACGTGTTGCGTTTCATAGACGGGCGTACAGTACTCGATGTAACCGGTTGCGTAGATGACCTGGGTTTTCGAGCCCGCCGGAAACAGGTCGCGCACCATGGAGATGCCGTCTGCGGCGTCGGTTCCCAAGTTGATGTCGGTGATGAGAATGTCGATTGCGCGGCCTTCGGAGACGAAGGACTCGAGTTCGGCGCGGGAAGCCATCTCGTGTATGACCAAACCCTCCGAGAAAGGCGAAGCCGCAACCCTGTCGATGAGCGCCGCCGCGTACTCTGCGTTGTCTTCGACTATGCAAACCGTGTAGGAAGGCATGTTTGCAAACCTACTTTCGCTCGCTTTCCCCTGAATGATATCGAGTATACCCGAAAGGTCCGAGTTTGGCGCGCCGCCGCGAGAAGCATGAGGGGGACAATTTGAGGGGCTCTTCGGCAGCGCCCAGTCGATCAGACAGTCCTCATGCGCTGCGGAACTCGCTTTGTGGACGCCGTTTCAGATCGCGGGAGGAGCTCTTCGGCAACGCCCAGTCGCTCAAACAGTCCTCGCTGCGCTGCGGAACTCGCTTTGTGGACGCCGCCGAAGAGCCCGAGTCCGGTCGCAAAGCGCAAGACGCGAGCGCTTTCTGATACCATGAGTGCATACGCGTAAAGAGAGGCATCCCCATGAATTATCACATCGCATCGTTCAAGGCAGCTTACGGCACCTCGTCGCAGCTTCCCGAGTCGACTCGCCCCGAAGTATCGTTCGCCGGGCGCTCGAACGTGGGGAAATCATCTCTTTTGAACAAGCTCATGTACCGAAAGGGCCTGGCCAAGGTGTCGCAAACGCCGGGCAAGACCGCCACGATCAACTTCTACGACGTCGACGGCACCGATTTCGTCGACCTGCCCGGCTACGGCTACGCAAAGGTAGCGAAGTCGGAGAAGGGCCGCTGGTCGGAGCTGATCGAGGGCTACTTCAACCAAGACCGACGCTTCGCCTTGGTGGTGTCACTCGTCGACATTCGCCACGATCCCTCGGCGCTCGACATGCACATGGCGAAGTTCCTCTGGGAAAACGACTTCCCCTTCGCGATTGCCCTCACGAAGGCCGACAAGCTTTCTAAGCAAGCGGCGGGCAAGCAGGCATCAGCCATCCGCAAAAAGCTCGATTTGCCGAAGGACATCCCCTTCGTGGTAACGTCCTCCTCAAACGGCACGGGCATCGATGAACTGCGGCGTCTGATCGATTCCTACGTCGCCGAAGCTTAGTCACCGAGGACACAACAAAGATTACGTGAGCGGACGACCGCGGAGGGTTGCCGCGCTTTTGGGAGGAAACGCCGCATGAACATCCTGGTCATCACTGCGCAAAAGCCCGACAGCACCGGAAGCGGCGTCTACGTCGCCGAAACAGTGCGCGCATTTTCGTCGGCGGGACACGAAGTGACGCTCGTTGCCGGCATCGACATTTCCGACAACGTGACCCTCCCCGAAGGCGTCGCCTTCCATCCCGTGCGCTTCCGCACGCCCGAGCTACCCTTCCCCGTATGCGGCATGAGCGACCAGATGCCATACGAGGCGACACGCTATCGCGACATGACGCCCGAGATGTGCGAGCGGTTCAAACGCGCTTTCGACCAGGCGATTCGCGAAGCATGCGAGGAGAAGTTCCCCGACGTGGTGCTCTGCCACCACCTGTATCTAGCGTGCGGCGTCGCCGTGCACTGTGTGCGCGAGGTTGCCGAGGCGAGGGGGTTCACGTGCCCGAACGTGCGCGGCATCTGCCACAGCACCGATTTGCGCCAGATGGGAAAGCACTCGCTCGAACGCGAGTTCATCGTCGAAGGCGTGCGCGCACTCGACTGCATCTTCGCGCTGCACGAACCGCAGAAGCGCGAGATTGCGGAAATGTACGGCGTACCCGAGAAGCGCGTGCGAGTTGTGGGCTCGGGATACAATGATGAGCTCTTCAACCCGACAGGCCGCACGCCTCACGTTGAGGGCACGCCCACCCGCTTCCTCTACGTCGGCAAGATTTGGCGGAAGAAAGGCGTGGAAAGCCTCATCCGCTGCGCGAAACTGTTGGAAACAGCACCGCCCGATATTACGTTCAACCTGGTCGGAGGCTATAACGACGAGCACGAATATGCCGAGCTGCGCGAGCAGGCCGATGCGTCGCCCTATCGATTCGCCTTCCCAGGAAAGGTCGACCAAAACCAGCTCGCCGGAATATATCGCAACTCCGACGTGTTCGTGCTGCCATCGTTTTTCGAGGGCTTGCCGCTCGTGGTGATCGAGGCGCTCGCCTGCGGATGCAAGGCCGTGGTGACCGACCTGCCCGGCATCCGCCCCTGGATTTCCGCGAACATCCCCGCGGCGCCCGTGTGGTATGTCGAGCCCCCGCGCATGGAGAGCGTCGACGAGCCCGTAGCGGACGACCTGCCCGCTTTCGAGCAACGTTTGGCGAAAGCGCTCGACGCCGCTGCAGCGGCACCTGCGCCGAGTGCCGCCGATTTCGCAGGGATCGAGCGCGTGACCTGGGCAGGACTCGCGGAGAAGCTCATCGCGTAGCAGCGAGCCAAGACGCACCGTTTTCGTGTCATGGCATAAAGAAAGCGACCAGGAGGTCGCTTTCTTTATGCCTCAGCGGACCGCCGGCTCGCCGACAATCCGCTATCTTGTCAAGACCGCGCATCGGGCTCCCTCGCGGCAGCCTATTCCGCCGATCAAGGGCCCGATGATGCTCGCTTACCTCATGTTGGAAGCGTAGGGAGCCTTGTCCTTCAGAAGGACGTCGTGCGCGCCGCCCTCGACGATGGACGTGGAGCTGATCACCGTGAGCTTGGCCTTGTCCTGGAACTCGGGGATAGTGAGCGCGCCGCAGTTGCACATGGTCGACTTGATCTTGAGCAACGTGACCGCAATGTTGTCCTTGAGCGGGCCAGCATAGGGCACGTAGGAATCGACACCCTCTTCGAACGACAGGCTCTTCTTGCCGCCCAGGTCGTAACGGCCCCAGTTGCGGGCGCGGGCGGAACCCTCGCCCCAGTATTCCTTCATGTAGGTGCCATTCACCATGACCTTGGCCGACGGGGACTCGTCGAAGCGCGCGAAGTAACGGCCGAGCATGACGAAGTCGGCGCCCATAGCCAGGGCCAGTGAGATGTGGTGGTCGTAGACGATGCCGCCATCGGAGCAAATCGGCACGTAGATGCCGGTCTCCTTGAAGTACTCGTCGCGCGCTTTGGCAACTTCGATGGTCGCCGTCGCCTGACCACGGCCGATGCCCTTGGTCTCGCGCGTGATGCAGATGGAGCCGCCGCCGATGCCGATCTTCACGAAGTCCGCGCCCGCCTCGGCCAAGAAGCGGAAGCCCTCGCCGTCGACGACGTTGCCGGCGCCGATCTTCACGGAGTCGCCGTAGTGCTCGCGCACCCACTCGATCGTCATCTTCTGCCAATCGGAATAGCCCTCGGAAGAGTCGATGCACAGCACGTCGGCACCCGCCTCGACCAGCGCGGGAATGCGCTCGGCGTAGTCACGGGAGTTGATGCCGGCGCCCACGATGTAGCGCTTGTGGGCATCGAGCATCTCGTTGGGGTTCGACTTATGGGAATCGTAGTCCTTGCGGAACACCATGTAGGCGAGCGTGTCGTCTTCGTTCACGAGCGGCAGCGAGTTCAGCTTGTGATCCCAGATGATATCGTTAGCGACCTTAAGAGAAGTGTCCGCCGGCGCCACAATCAGCTTCTCGCGCGGGGTCATGAACTCGGAAACCTTCTCGTCGCCGCTCATGCGGGAAAGGCGGTAATCGCGCTCGGTGACCACGCCGAGCAGCTTACCGTGCGCCGTACCGTCATCGGTGACGGGCATGGTGGAGTGGTCGGTGGCTTCCTTCAGTGCGACAACCTCGTTGAGCGTCATGTCGGGGGAAAGGTTGGCGTCGGACTCGACGAAACCGGCCTTGTAGTCCTTCACGCGCTTGACCATGGCGGCTTCCTGCTCGATGGTCTGGTTGCCGTAGATGAAGGAAAGGCCGCCCTCGGTGGCAAGGGCCACGGCCATGTTGTCGTCGGAGACGGCGGCCATGATAGCGGACACCATCGGGATGTTCAGCGAAAGCGGGCACTCCTCTTCGCCCTTGCGATACTTGACGAGCGGCGTTTTCAGGCTGACCGACGCCGGAATGCACGTAGCAGGCGTGTGACCAGGCACCAAAAGATACTCGTTGAACGTGCGTGACGGCTCGTCATAGTAGTAAGCCATGGGGAATATGCTCCTTCGCGAACGGGGACGACTATAGTGTTGTTCGACATTATAGACACCCCGCCGCGGGTTGCACGGGTCGCGGCGGCGAAATACCTGCGTTTTCGGAGAAATTCCCCAGCGGTCGATTCACGAGCAAGGGAAGACGACGCATCACCAGGGAAAGGCGGCGCAGGGTGCGAGGAAGGCGCGAGCCAGAGGCGGGGGCGCACAGCGCGTTCGGCCTGCCGGCGCGGGGCGTGCCGGTGTGCGGCGGGCGCCTGCAGCTCGGGCTAGTGGCGCGGAAAACGCGGCTTGGCGGAGGCGCCGCGGGAACGACGCTGGCGAGTGGAACTCCCCCGCTCACCCGAGGCGGCAGAGCGGGACGCGGAACCCCCTCGCTCACCTGGGACAGCAGCACGCGACGCGGAATCCCCGCGCTCGGCGGGAGCATCCTCCGTCGGCACGACGCGCCCGACCACGCGCGTTGCGTGCGCGGCGGCCGCCTGCTTGTCGCGCTCGGCCAAAGCCATGCGAACCTTCCCGTACTCCCAAACCAGAAGCACGAGCAGGATGCACATCACGATGAGGTACCCGATGATGGCGCCCGGCAGCCCCGTGAAATTCACCAGCAGAATCGGGACGAAAAGCGAGAACCCAAACGTGATCAGGTAAAGCTTCGTCACAGTACGCTGCTGGCGCAGCACCGTGACCACCTGATAGAGAAAATCGATGCAGGCAGTGACGCCGCCGGCAGCGAGCATGATGAACACAAGCCCGCGGAACTGCTCGAAATCCACACCGTAGAGGAAGCTCATGACCGTGATGCCGACCCAGCCCATGATGAGAGCCATCACGACGGTGATGCCCACGATCACCGCCACGATCACGACGATGATCATGTCGAAGCGCTTGCGCTTCTCGGGGTCGGCCCACACGGCGGCCATCTTCACGAGCATCGGCTTGTAGATGAGCTGCGCGGTGAGCAGGATGCCCATAGCCGGGAAGTAGAGCACGTTGTAGTAGAGCTGGTTGTCGTAGGAAAGCACGCCTTCCATGACGAACTTGGGCATGTTGTCGATGAGCGAGTAGAGGAACAGCGCGACGAACAGTGGGGCGCACTGCTTGAAAAGCGCGACGACGCTGTCGAAGTTTGCGCGCGCCGACGTGGGCGTTTCCCAAATCGCGAGCGGCAAGGTGAGCACGATGAACGAAATGCCCGCAGCAACGGCCATCGCGATGCAGGAGACGCTGACGCTGCGCGTGACGAACAACGCGATGGAGAACACCACGAGCACGAGCACCGAGCGGAACGCCTGGGAGATGCCCGCGAGATAGAGCTTGTCCTTCTGCTGAAGGCGGCCCTCGTAGACGTCGGCTAAGCCATCGACCATCTTGTAGACGTACACGCCCATGCTGATTGTGAACATCTCGTCCGCATAACCCCTGATGGCGCAATATATCCACCCGACAACGAGCATAGCCGCGCACGTGAGCCAGCGGTTGAGCTGATAATCCGAGAACGAGTGCGCCTCATCCAGGTCGGA
>USJN01000007.1 GCA_900554945.1 uncultured Coriobacteriaceae bacterium
CGAGACCCGGTCAGACGAGTAACGCGAAAGCGAGACAAATCACCCGACCCCCGCCTCAGGAGAGGGCGGGTTGGGAGCCAACCTCGGCCCCAACCCCTGCCCCAAGCCCCCGTCGCGCTAGTCCGCCTCCGGTTTCGCGAGCAGGACATGCTCCGGCAGGATAGGCAGCTCGCGATGCCACACGCCCGTCGCCCGGTAGATCGCGTGCGCGATCGCGGGAGCCGGCGTGTTGATGACGATCTCGCCGATCGACTTCGCGCCGAACGGGCCCGTGGGCTCATAGGAATGCTCGAACTCAACGCGGATGTCGCCCACATCGAGACGCGTGGGCAAACGGTAGGTGAACAGGCTCGACTCGCGGATAGCGCCCTTGGGCGTGCGGGTCACGTCCTCCATGAGCGTATGCCCGATGCCCTGCACGATGCCGCCCTCGACCTGGATGCGCGCGAGCGCCGGGTTGATGGGAATGCCGCAGTCGACCACGGCGTCAAAGTTGAGCACCTCGACCATGCCGGTCTCGCGATCGAGCTCGATTTCCGCCATGCCCACCATAAACGGCGGCGGGGACACCGGGGAAGAATGCATCGCGGTTGCCTCCGCCAACTGACAGCTGTTGCACTGGCTCTTCTCAGCGATGGCGGGAAGGGAAACCGTCTCGCCCGTGCTCTCGCGAACCACACGACCGTCCTCGAAGGCAAGCTCGTCCGCCGCGCACCCGAGGATCTCGGCCGCAATGGCACAGAAGCGCTCCTTCAGCTGTGCGCACGCCTTCTCGACGGCCATGCCGGTGACATACGTTGTCGAAGAGGCATACGAGCCGGAATCATAGGGCGAGGCATCCGTGTCGGCACCGAAGACCGAGACGTCGTCCACCGAGCATTCCATATGCTCGGCGACCATCTGCGCCAGGATGGTATCGCAGCCCGTTCCCATGTCGGCCGCGCCGATGACCAGCATATAGGTCCCGTCGTCGTTCAGCCTGACGGTGACCGACCCCGAGTCAATACCGGCGATGCCCGAGCCCTGCATGGACATGCCCACGCCCGCAGCGCGAACCTTGCCGTTGCCCATGTCGCGCACGGGGTATTTCGCTTCCCAGTCGAACATCTGGCGGCAACGGTCCAGGCAGCGATCGAGAGCGCAGGCGTTGGCCACCTCGTTGAAGTAGGCGGGCATGGTCATTCCCTCGCGCAGCATGTTCTGCTCGCGCAGCCCGATCGGGTCGCGGCGCAGCATCTCGGCGAGCTCGTTCACCGCAGTTTCCACGGCGAACTGGCCCTGCGTCGCCCCGAAACCACGGTACGCACCCGAGGGCTGCATGTTCGTGTAAACCACGTCGGCCGTGAACTTGAACGCTTCCAAAGAACCCGTGTACAGGGGGATGGACTTGTGCCCGGTGAGACCCACCGTCGCCCAACCATGCTCGCCGTACGCGCCCGAGTTCGACAGCGTCGTCACGTCGAGCGCGCGGATGCGCCCGTCGTCGTTCGCGCCAAGGCGGACCTTGATTTCCATTTCATGACGCGGAGAACCGCAGGTCTGGGCCTCTTTTCGCGTGAAGACGCACATCGCGGGGCGGCCCGTCTTCATCGTGACGAACGCGGGATACACCTCGCATACCGCGGTCTGCTTCGCGCCGAAACCGCCGCCGATGCGCGGCTTCTCCACGCGAATGCGGCTTTTCGGGATGCCCAGCGCATGGGACAAGATGCGGCGAACGTGGAACACGATCTGCGTGGACGAGATCACATGCAGGCGCCCGTAGCGGTCCAGCTCGGTATACGTGCGGAAGGTCTCCATCATGGCCTGGTTGAAGGCCTTCGTGTGGTAGGTGCGCTCCAAAACGATGTCGCAGTCGGCGAACACCGCCTCGACGTCGCCGTCGGCGTCAGCGGTCGTGCCCACGAGGTTTCGTTTGTTGTCTCCGCCCAAGTCGCACAGCATATGCCAGTCATCCTCGGGGTGCACGAGGGTGGGATTGTCCTTAGCGGCGCGGAAATCCAGCACGGGATCGAGCACCTCGTAGGTCACCTTGATGCGCGAAAGGGCCGCCTCGGCAGCCTTCTCGTTTTCCGCGGCCACGATCGCCACCACGTCGCCCACGTAGCGCACATGGCGGTCGACGATCAGACGGTCGTAGGGGCTTGTCTCAGGATAGGTCTGCCCCGCGTTGCTAAAGCGCTCCCCCGGAACGTCTTCCCAGGTGAGCACGTCAACCACGCCGACAATCTTCTTCGCCTTCGAAGTGTCGATATCCTCCACGATGGCGTTGGCATGAGGGCTTCGCAAGAGCTTCACCACAAGCGCGTCAGGCGCGATGTCCTCGGTGAACACGGGCTTGCCCAAAAGGAGCTGCAGCGAGTCCTTCTTGCGGACGGACTTGCCGACCGATTGGTAGTCGGGCCTATTCACGAGAGCCCCCTTCCACGTTTCTGCTAGTGAGGAAGTTGCGAATACCGCGCAGCTGACCCACGTACCCCGAGCAGCGGCACAGGTTACCGGAAAGGTATGCGAGAATCTCCTCATCGGTAGGGTCGGGATTCTCGCGCAAAAGCGCGATTGTGTTCATCACGAAACCCGGGTTGCAGAAACCACACTGCTCAGCGCCCTGATCGGCGATGAAACCCACGAACTCGGACGCTTCGTCCTGCAGCCCCTCGAGGGTATGCACGCTATGCCCATCGGCGCGGGCAACCAACGTGGAGCAAGACAGCACCGGCTCACCGTCGAGAAGCACCGTGCACAAACCGCAGGCAGACGTCTCGCAGCCGCGCTTCACGCTTAAGCAGCCATGAGCGCGAACGAAATCGATGAGCAGCATATCGGCCGAGACGTCGTCGGATACCGTCCTGCCGTTCAGCTTGATCGTAACCTCCATTACCGCACCTCCCCCAATGCCAGCAGGGTGCGACGCACAAGCACGGGTACCAACGCGCGGCGATACTCCGCCGAACCCCACATGTTCCCGGAAACAGGAACGGCACCCGCCGCGTAGTCGGCGAACGCCGCAGCGCTTTCCTCGGTGATGCCGTCAGCGAGAATGACCCGCTCATCGCGAAGAAGCATCGCGCGCGCCGGGCGGGAACCCACGACGACGCGGTACTCCTCCCCCACCTTGGCCGCTGCGCAATTGAGCGTGGGCAGGTCGGTTCGCTGCTTGCGCACCGCCTGGTAGGCGAAGGAGCCGGGACGCTTCTTGACGATCAAGCGCACGAGGATGTCGTTGTCGTAGGGCATGCGCACAAACTCCTCCAAGGGCACAACGCCGCCCTTGAAAAGCTCAACGGAGCTGTCCATGGCAAGGAATATTGCAACGACGTCGGAAAAGCCCATGCGACGCCACAGGCTTCCGCCCAGCGTGGCACCATTGCGGAACTGCACGCCCACGATGTCGCGCAACGCGTCTTCCACCGCTCCGCAGGAATAAACGCCCAGGCCAGGATGCTTTTCCATCTGACGCAAGGTTGCCATGGCGCCGATGCGGAACTCGTCTTCGGTCTCCTCGATCGCATCCAAACCAAGATCGCAAAGGTCGATGGCCGTGTTGAAGGAATGCGTGCCCATCTTCAACCACATCATGCCCGCAACCACGCGGTTCCAGGCTTTGCGGGCGCACGTATTTTTGGAAGGTAATAATGTCACTCGCCCCATTATTTGAGGTTTACATAGTCTTCGCTATTATACTGTGGCGCAGGGGGCATCCCCGAAAACACACCTGACCAACCATCGAATTTGCAGAGGCGCCCCATCATGACCCACCCCGCCCGAGGATCGCAGATGAACCACGGATGTATCATCATGGCATCGGGTCTGGGCGCCCGCTTCGGGGGAAACAAGCTCATGGCCGAGCTTTGCGGCGTGCCGCTTATCCAACACGTGCTGCGAGCAACCGAGGGCCTGTTCGCCAGGCGCGTCGTGGTCACGCGGCACTCGGACGTGGCGCGCCTGTGCGATGAGCTGGGGGTCGAGTCCATCCTGCACAGTGAGCCAAGGCGAAACGACACCGTGCGCTTGGGGATGGAGAAAATGACGGACTGCTACACGGTCATGTTCGTTCAGGGAGATCAGCCGCTCATCAGCGCGAACAGCCTCGCTGAGCTTCTTCGCCGCGCCGAGCGCTGCCCCGAGTGCATCTGGCGCGCAAGCTTTGAAGGCACGCCAGGCGCTCCCGTGCTCTTCCCCGCATGGACGTTCGACGAGCTGCGCTCGCTTCCCCCTGGCAAGGGCGGCGGCGTGGTGGCCAAGACCCACAAAGAGCGCGTGCGAACCGTCGAGGTTTCCAGCAAGTGGGAGCTCTTCGATGTGGATACCCCCAACGATCTGCGCATTCTTAAGGAGCATCTCGCAAGCGAAATCGAATAGGGGCCGAAAAAAGGCGCCTCGCGGAATTGCTCCGTGAGGCGCCTCCTATGGCTGCGCTTCTTCTGCGCTCTATCTGCAAGCTAGCCGCTAGGCGTTCGCGTCCGTTTTCGGGACAATCTCCTTGTCCTTGGGAAGCACGATGTTCAAGACGATGGCCACCGCCGCGGCAGCGACGATGCCGGAACCGCCGAAGATAAGGCTCACCATCTGGGGAGATCCAGCAAGGATAGCGGGGTTTGCGCCAATGCCGTAGCCCAAACCCAACGCCACCGACACGATGCTCAGGTTGCGCGGGGTCAGCGGGTCGCGCGTGATCAGCTGGATGCCGCTCACCACGATGGACGCGAACATGATGACGGCCGCACCGCCTAAGACAGACTGCGGCATGATGGACACGACCGCGCCCAGCTTCGGGCACAAACCGCACAGAATCAGGAAAACGGCGCCGCAGGCCAAAGCCTTGCGGTTCACCATCTTGGTCATGGTGACCAGGCCCACGTTCTGGCTGAACGACGTGTTCGGCAGCACGCCGAAGAGAGCCGCGAAGCTCGAGCCCACGCCGTCGCAGACCACGCCGCCGGAAAGCTCCTTGTCAGTCGCCTCGCGATCCATGCCGCCCTGCGTGACGCCGGAGATGTCGCCGACGGTCTCGACCGCCGTGACGATGAACATCACGAGCACGGGAGCGATGGCGCGCATGTCGAACACAGGTGCCACAGGTAGCGGGTTCGGGATGGCAAACCATGCCGCCGCGGCCACCTTATCCCAGTTCAGAACCCACGCCTTGGTGTACTCGACGCCCTCGGAGTTGATGCCTGTGGTAGGCAGCACCAGCCCCATGATGCCCGCGACGATATAGCCGACGATGATGCCGACCAGGATGGAAGACGCGCTCACGAAGCCCGTCGTCGCATGCTTCACCGCCAGGATGACGACAAGGACGACAAGCGCCAGGCACAGGTTCTCGGGGGAACCGAAATCAGCCGCGCTGTTGCCGCCGCCGAACGCGTTGACGCCGACGCTGATGAGACTCAGGCCGATAGAAAGGACGACGGTACCCGTAACGATAGACGGGAAGAAGCGGCGCAGCGGCTTCAGAAAGAAACCGAGCACAGCCTCGAACAGGCCGCCGGTAATCGAAGCGCCCATGATGGCGCCGTAAGCAACGAGGCCGCCGCCCATCGACGCCGCTACGGAATTGAACACGCCGATGAAGCCCGAAGACGTGCCCATGATGATAGGAACCCTACCGCCAACAGGGCCGATGCCGAAAAGCTGGACCAAGGTCACAACGCCTGCGATCCACATGGCGTTCTGCAGCAGCGCCAGCTGGACATCGGCGAACTCGGCTCCCGCCAGGCCGCACGCGCCCGTCACGATCAAAAGCGGCGTCAAATTGCCCACGAACATGGCCAGAACATGCTGCAATCCCAGGGGTATCGCCTGAGCGAGGGGCATGTCGCCCTCGAACGAGAAGACGCCGAGCGACCTCGCGCTGCCGGACGTCCCCTCTGAAGAAGCGGCAGCGGGCTTCTCTCCCGAAGATTCAGACGCCTGAGCCTCCGAAGCCGCCTCTTGTTTTTCCTCCACCATCTGCATCCCTCTCTAAAAGGACAGTAAAGTGAGAAAATAACACCGCAGGGCGCGCATTTGAAGAAGCATCGGGGAATTTTCCACGTAGGGTCTTTAATTCCGCCCCTTGGTTCGGACCCGCATCACATAAGCGGCCGCAAGCTGCGCTCCAAGATGCCGTGCACGCAGGCGATCGCCGCGCCGTAGTTCACTATGGGCGTGCCGCTTTTCGCCGCCACGCTCTGGCGCCAGTGCATTTCCTTCTCGTTGAGCATGCACCCGCCGCAGTGGACCACCACGTCGTAGCCGCTCACATCGTCGGGGAACCCGCGCCCCTGCGTGAACTCGAACGTTGGGTTCGCGCTGCAATAGCCGCGAATCCACGAGGGCATCTTCACCGTGCCGATGTCCTCGCACTGCCGATGATGCGTGCAGCCCTCCGAGATGAGCACGCGGCTTTCGTCGGTGAGCGCACTAAGCGCCGCCGCGCCTTCCACAAGCATGCGCAGATCGCCCTTATATCGCGCCATGAGAAGGGAAAACGACGTGAGCGGCGTCGTTTCCGCAACGATGCGCGCAACCTTTTGGAACACTTGCGAGTCGGTGATCACGAGGCGGATGTCGCCAACCGCCGCAATAAGATCGGCAAGCTCTTCGGGCTGGCAGACGAGAGCGCTCGCGTGGGCATCGAGGACGTCGCGCAGAACGAGCTGCTGCGGCAAGATGATGCGGCCCTTCGGCGCCGATGAGTCGATGGGCACGACGAGCACCACCTTGTCGCCCGGCGAGAGCAGGTCGGCCACAACGCGGCGCTCACGCGTTGCCGAGCCGCCCACGTGCGCGAGGGCCTCTTTCAACTCGTTTATGCCCGCACCCGTGCGCGCGCTTGCGAGCACCTCTGCACGAACTGGGGAAACAGGGGCGGGGGCAGCATCGGGGGCAGCGACGACCTGGGGGGTGGGAGCGGCAGCGCCCGATGCGGCTCCCCCGATAGCGCCATCTGAACCCGCAGCCGCCTCTTCCCCAGGCAGAAGGTCGGCCTTGTTGCGCACCACGACAAAGGGCAGCCCGAGCTCCTCGAACAGGGAGATAAGCTCGCGCTCGGCGGCGACCGGCGCGCGCGTGGCGTCGGTCACGAGCACCGCCACATCGCAGCTGCGCAAGGTCTCGCGCGTGCGCTCGACGCGGCGCGCGCCCAGTTCCCCAACGTCGTCGATGCCGGGAGTGTCTACGATATCGACCGGCCCGAGCGGCAGAAGCTCCATGGCCTTGCGCACCGGGTCAGTCGTGGTGCCAGCGACGTCGCTCACAAGCGCCACTTGCTGCCCGCACACAGCGTTCACCAGGCTCGACTTCCCCGCATTGCGCACCCCGAAGAAACCGATTCGCACGCGCTCGCCTGAAGGCGTCTCGTTCAAACCCATGTCGAAGCCGTCCTTTCGCCTTACCGTCGCAGCGCGCCTTCCGCACCGCGCGAAAACCTCGCTAAAACCTCAAATCGCGCTCGCCCTTGTGCACGACCGCCGAAATCGCCTCAGCACACTGGCGACGCCGTTTCTCGTCCTCGACCTTCTGCAACTCGCGCTCGATGAGCGCAAAGCCCTTTTGGGAGGTATCGGGCTTGGCGTAATCGGTCAGGTACTCCGCAAGCGTGACGAGCGCGTTGGGGTGACAATAATTCAAAATCTGCCCGTTTTTGCAGAAGCTCATGAACCGATCGCCCGTGCGCCCCGCGCGGTAGCACGCCGTGCAGAAGCTGGGCACATGCTCCTGATCAATCAGCCACGAGACCACGTCGTCGAGTGTGCGCTGGTCGCTCACGTCGAACTGCTCGGTGTCGTGCGGGCGCGCCTGCTCGGTGTAGCCGCCCACGCTCGTTCGGCTCCCACCCGAAATCTGGCTGATGCCGTAGCGCAGCGCGCGCTCCCGCACCGCCTGGCTCTCGCGCGTGGAGATGATCATGCCCGTGTAGGGCACGGTAATGCGGATGAGCGCGATGATCTTCTCGAACATCTCGTCGGGAATGCCGTTGTCGAACACGTCGGGGTCGATGTCCATGGCGGGCTTCACGCGCGGCACGCTGATGGTGTGCGGGCCCACGCCATGCACGGCCTCCAGGTGCTCCGCGTGCATGATGAGGCCCGCGAACTCGTAGCGATAGCTCTCGAGCCCGAGCAGCACGCCCAAGCCCACGTCGTCGATGCCGCCCTCCATCGCGCGGTCCATCGCCTCGGTGTGCCAGTTGAAGTCGCTTTTCGGCCCCGTCGGGTGCAGGCGCTTGTAGCCTTCCTTGTTGTACGTTTCCTGGAACAGGATATATGTGCCGATCTCGGCCTTCTTGAGCATGCGGTACTCGTCCACCGTCGTGGCGGCGATGTTCACGTTCACGCGGCGGATGGCGCCATTTTTGTGCTTGATGGAATAGATGGTGTCCATCGACTCCAAGATGTACTCGATGGGGTTGTGCTTTGGGTCCTCACCCGCCTCGATGGCCAGGCGCTTGTGGCCCATGTCCTGCAGCGCGATAACCTCGGCGCGAATCTCGTCCTGCGTGAGCTTGCGGCGCGGAATCTCGCGGTTCTTGGCGTGATAGGGGCAGTACAGGCAGCTGTTCACGCAGTAGTTCGACAGATACAGCGGCGCGAAAAGCACGATACGGTTGCCGTAATATGCCTGCTTGATGTCGTGCGCAAGCTGCTTGATGGCCTCGTTCACCCCCGCATCCTCGCAGGCCAGAAGCACGCTCGCCTCGCGATGGGTGATCATGGCTCCGTGCTCGTTTGCCGGGTGCAAATGGGGCTTGCACTTCTCCAGGATGTCGTAGCACATCTGCACGTCGTTCTTATGCGCGTCGGCGAAGGCGAGCGTCTCCAAGATCTCCTCGTCGTTGATGAACTCATCGGCGCAGAGCGATTTCGGGTTATACGAATACCCCATAGGGTCCTTCTTTCTTCAGTGCTTTCAAGCGCCCGACGGCAATCGCATCTCGGGCAGGGGCGCCATGTCACCGCGGTCGACGACGAGCTCGTGGCCGATCGACAGCATGCGCGCGCCCAAACAGCCGCGGCACTCCGCAGCCTCTTCACCCGTACATATCTTGTTATCGTACAAATCGTAGTCTTTGCGGCGATTAACCGGCGAAAGGTTCGGCATCACCACGTTTGCGCCCGCGAGGATGCCCCGCTCGCGCCCATCGGGAACGATCGTGCCGAGCGCCGTGGTTGCGGGAAGCAGCACATTCGGCTTGATGAGCCGGATGATCGACAGCAGATAGCACGTGAGCTCCGCCGTGCCCGGCGCAAAGGCGGAAAACGGCGTCGCGTGGTGCGGGACGAACGGGCCGATGCCGCACATCTCGGGCTGGAACCGCTCGATGAATTGCAGGTCGCACGCAAGATCGGTCGCGGTTTGGAACGGCGCACCCACCATGAAGCCGGCACCCACCGCATACCCGATCTCGCGCAAATCGGACAGACAGCGCATGCGGTTCTCAAGCGACATCTCGGCGGGATGCCAACGCCTGTAGAGCGTGGGGCTTGCCGTCTCGTGACGCAACAGGTAACGCCCAGCGCCCGCCTCATGCAGACGCTCGTAGCTCTCGCGGCTTCGCTCGCCGAACGACAGCGTGATCGCACAGTCGGGATGCGCCGCATGGATGCGCTCCACAATGCCGCACAGCACGTCATCGGTGAAGAAGGGGTCTTCCCCACCCTGCAAAACGAACGTGCGAAATCCCAGCTCGTAGCCTGTGTCCGCACATTCGACGATCTCGTCGGCGGAGAGGCGGTAGCGGCGTGCAGAGGTGTTCGACCGGCGGATGCCGCAGTACAGGCAATCGTTCTTGCAGAAGCTCGACACCTCGATGAGCCCGCGGGTGAACACCTTCGTGCCGTATACCCGCCTGCGCACGGCATCGGCGCGACTCGCAAGCTCACGGGCCGTGCCGGGCGTGCGCTGCGCGATGAGCCGCTCGTATTCGCCAAGCGAAAGCGAGCGGGTGCGGCACAGCTTGCCGATGAGGAGCGCGAGCCCCTCATCGGCTTCACTGCTATGTAAGTCGTGGGGCACCTAGATATCCCACGTCAGCTGATCGGTGTGGAGCAACTTCTCGGCCTTCTCGGAAAGCGGGCGGCCGTAGAGTCTCTCGTAGAGTGCCGCGATATCGGGGTTTTCGTGCGAGTAGCGCAGCACGTCGGCCCCGTCGAGCGAGTTGAGCACCGCAGCACGCTCGCGCGCGAGCTCCTGGTTGAAGGCAATCGGCTGGCCGCCGCCGCCCACGCAGCCGCCCGGGCAGGCCATGATCTCGACGAAGTCGTAGCTTGCCTCGCCCGACTCGAGCGCATCAAGCAGCGACGCCGTGTTCTCCAGGCCGCTCGCGATGGCGATACGAAGCTGCATGCCCGCAACCTCGAGCGTCTTGTCGACCCAGGGCTTGTCGGGCGTCGCCGCCGTGGTGTCGCACGTGCTGAAGTCGGGATTTTCGCCCGTAAGGAAGAACGCCGCCGAACGAAGCGCTGCCTCCATCACGCCACCCGTGCGCCCGAAGATGGTTCCCGCGCCCGTCGAGGTTCCCAGCGGGTCGTCGAACTTCTGCTCGGGCAGCGCGGCGCAGTCCACGTTGAACATGCGCAGCATGCGATCGAACTCGCGCGTGGTGAGCACGGCGTCGACGTCCTGACCGGCCTCTGAGGACAATTGCGGAACGCCCGCCTCGTATTTCTTGGCGACGCACGGCATGACGGAGACGACGAAGATTCGTTTTCCCTGTTCGGCAGCTTGCTCAGACAAAAGCGCCTTCGCCGTGGCACCCAACATCTGGTGCGGCGACTTACTCGATGAGAGCTGCGCGACAAATTGCGGGTAGTGCAGCTTGGCAAAGCGCACCCAGCCCGGGCAGCAGCTCGTGAACATGGGCCGCGGCTTGCCCTCCTTGACCCATTCGATGAACTCGTTCGCCTCCTCCATGATGGTAAGGTCGGCCCCGAAGTCGGTGTCGAAGACGTGGTCGAAGCCGAGTGCGCGCAGCGCGGCGACCATGCGGCCCTGCGTGGCCTGCTCGCGGGCAAGGTCCACGCCCTCGCCCCACGCCGAGCGGATGGCGGGCGCGACCTGAACCACCGTTATCGTCTGAGGATCGGCAAGCGCCGCGAGCACGTTGTCAGTGTCGTCGCGCGCAGTAAGAGCGCCCGTCGGACAATGGGTCACGCACTGACCGCACAGGGCACAGCCTGCGTCGGCGATGTGCGCACCGTCGGCAACCCGCACGCCTCGATAGGAGGCGGGGCCGGACATCTCCCACACGGAGCAGTGCTGCACCTTGGCGCATTCGGCGACGCAGCGCATGCAGCGGATGCATTTGGTGGCATCGCGCTGCAAGGGGAATTCCCCATCCCACGCTTCGAAGGCGAACGCGGGGTCACGATCCAAGTCCGCCACGCCGAGCGAGTTCGCGAGATTTTGCAGCGCGCAGGTGCCGCTGCGCTTGCATGTGGTGCATTCGCTGCGATGACCTGCGAGAATGGTCTTCACGTTCTGACGGCGGGCCGAGATGGCGCGCGGGGTCGCCGTGTGCACGGACATGCCGTCGAACACGGGGGTGTTGCAGGCGGCGGCCAGGCCGTCCTGCCCTTCGACCTCAACCACGCACACGCGGCACGAGCCGATCTCGTTGATCTTCGCCATGTAGCACAGCGTCGGGATGTCGACGCCGGCGAGCTTCGCGGCATCCAAGATGGTGGAGCCTCCGGGGACCTCTACGGCCACACCGTCGATGGTAACCTTACACATATTGGACCCTTCCCTCGTCAAGAACACCGCAGCCGAAATGGTCGCAGCGCAGGCAGCGGCGCGCTTCCTGGAACGCCTCTTCGGCCGACATCTCCACCTCGACTGCATCGAAGTCCCCCTTGCGCTCGCGCGCGGGGCGCTCCACGATGTTCACGCGGCCGCAGGGCTGACGCCAGTTCGCAGCCGCAGGAGGAACCTCGACGCCGCAATCAAGCTCGTGGTTGAATCCCAGGTAGTCGTCGATATTGCGCGCGGCGACTTTGCCGGCGCCGATGGCGATGATCACGGTCTTCGGGCCCACCTGGCAGTCGCCACCCACAAACACGTTGTCGAGCGAACCCACCGACTTCAAGCCGTCGTCCGCCTCGAAGTAGGTGCGATCGGCCTGCATACCCGCCTCTTCGAACGGCGCGCTCTCGATGTCTTGTCCCACGGCGATGAGCACCACGTCGGCGGGCACGCGAACAAGCGGCTTGTCAGCCTTCTGCGGAGCCGGGCGGCCGCGCTTCACGGGGCCGATGAACTGCGGCTGAGCGTACAGTGCCACCGCGCACCCGTCTTCGACCTCGATGTGGTCAGGTGCCTGCAGGGTCATCATTTCGACGCCCTCCTGCATGGCGGAGTCGATTTCCGCGCGCAGCGCCGTCATGTCCTCGAGGCGGCGACGATAGGCGACCGTCACGCTCGCGGCGCCGGCACGCACGCTCGTGCGTGCACAGTCCATGGCGACGTTGCCGCCACCGACGACCACCACGTTCTTGCCCGTGAAGTCGGGATAGTCGCCATCGCCGATCTTGGTGAGCAGGTCGACGGCGCTCATGACGCCCTCGGCGTCGGCCCCATCGAGCTTTAGGGTCTTGCCACCCTGGGCGCCGATAGCCACATACACCGCGTCGTATTCTTCCGAAAGACGGCGCATGCCCTCGGCATCGATGCGGCACTCCGTGTGCACAGTGACGTTGCCCGCCGACACGATGGCGCGGATGTCCTCGTCGAGGCGCTCGCGCGGGAAACGGTACGCCGGGATGCCATAGCGCATCATGCCGCCGAGCTGCTTGCGCATCTCGAGCACGTGCACCTCATGTCCCATAAGGGCGCAGAAGTATGCGCAGGTCAGGCCAGAGGGGCCGCCACCCACGATGGCGACTTTCTTGCCCGTGGGCGCGGCGGGGGCAGGCGTTTCCACCTGATCGGCCGCGAGCTGGTCGACCGCGAACTTCTTGATGCCGCGGATGTTGATCGGGGCATCAATGAGCGTGCGGCGGCAGCGATTCTCGCACGGATGCTCGCACACGAACGCGCACGCCGTGGGGAACGGGTTGTCTTTGCGAATCATGCCGATCGCCCCGGCGTAATCGCCCGAGCCCGCAAGCGCGATGTAGGCCGGCACGTTCACGTGTGCCGGGCACAGCGTTTCGCACGGCACCGTCTGTGCGACGCCTTCGCGACATTTTCCCTGCTTGACGTGGCTTTCGAACTCTTCCTTAAACGTATCGAGGCCCGCAAGGAGCACTTCGGCCGCATGCCAGCCGATAGCACAGTCGGCGGTGTCGCGCACGACTGCGGCCTGGGCGCGGATCTCGTCGAGCGCATCGGGCTCGGCGTCGAACGCGAGCACCTCTTCGAGCAGCGTCTCGATATGGGCTATGCCCTCGCGGCACGGCACGCACTTGCCGCACGTTTGGCATCCGCCCGCACGCAGCAGGTCGAGCTGCATCGCAACGGCGCACATACCAGGCGGCGTAGCCTCCACCCTGCGCTCATACTCGTCCAAAAACGTTGCGAACCTGGCGTCGTCCTTGGCGCGCGGCGCGACCGATAGTCTTGCCATATGACCCCCCTCATCGCTTGAGTGATGAAATGTGATAAGATGTGACACGCATGTGATATGCGTCGCTCTCACGATTTCCCACCCTACCATTTCGGCATCAAAGCCCGCAAACCCCAATCAGCCGAAGCGGGAATCTGCAGCCACCAGTGGCATAGGGGTTTGCAAGCGTGTCCCATCGCCCGCCTTCTCCTCAACACGCATGACGGGCAGAATCTACCGCTGGGCAAGCTCGCAGAAATTGATTGCTACCTCGCAAGCCACATATGGTTAGAATCGGCCCATACCCCAATCGCAGGGGGAATCCCCATCAATAAGGAGGACCCATGGGCTTCTACAGTGGAAAGACCGCCATCGTCACGGGTGCCGGCTTCGCGGCACTGAAGGACGGCTCCGCCGGATCGATCGGCTACGGCATCGCCACGGCGTTCGCCAAGGAAGGCGCGAACCTCGTCATCACCGGCCGCAACGAGAAGAAACTCAACGCCGCGAAGGAGAAGCTCGAAGGCGCTTACGGCATCGAGGCGCTGACCGCGCAGGCAGACATCAACGCGTCCTCCGACAACAAGGCGGTTGCGCAGGGCGTCGTCGATGAGGCGATGGCCAAGTTCGGGCGCATTGATTTCCTCGTGAACAACGCGCAGGCGTCCGCGTCGGGCGTTACGCTCGCCGACCACACCCCCGAGCAGTTCGATCTCGCCATCTACTCCGGCCTCTACGCGGCCTTCTACTACATGCAGGCCTGCTACCCGCATCTTAAGGAGACGAAGGGTTCCGTCGTGAACTTCGCGAGCGGCGCCGGCCTGTTCGGCAACTACGGGCAGTGCGCCTACGCGGCCGCCAAAGAGGGAATCCGCGGTCTGACGCGCGTTGCGGCAACCGAGTGGGGCCCGGACGGCATCAACGCGAACATCGTGTGCCCGCTTGCATGGACCGCCGCCTTGGAGAACTTCAAGGAGCAGTACCCCGAGGCCTACGAGGCCAACGTCCACATGCCGCCGATGGGCCACTACGGCAACGTCGAGACCGAAATCGGACGTGCGGTGCTCCAGCTTTGCGGCCCCGACTTCAAGTTCATGAGTGGCGAGACCATCACGCTCGAAGGCGGCATGGGCCAGCGCCCGTAAGCTGCTTCTTCCGCGTGTCCCCAAACCTCCGCGAACGACTTTTCGAGAATCAACGCGAACGCCCGAGGCGCAGGTCGGTTGAAGCCGACACGCCCCGGGCGTTTTGCGTCACGAGGTTGCGCGCGCGACGGCCCCCAACTCCGCCCGACCCCGCCCCACGCGCGACCACTCGCGCCCCCTTCTCGCACGCGGCGGCACCCATTCCCGTCCCAGCTTCGCCCGCCCCTCTTCGCAGCTTGATTTAGAATAGGCGCGTCCCCGTTCGCCCAAGGAAAGCACTCGGCGACGCGATGCCGCCTGGAGTGCTCGACGCGCGCCCCTGTTCACCCACGGGAAGCACGCACCCCAGGCACGCCCACTTGGAAGGAGCGCGATGAAGTCATCGATATCCCGCGAGGAACTGCTCGCACGCGCTTACGAAACCGCGGAAAAATACGGCCTTGCCTCGCTTTCAGTTAGGGGCCTTGCAACGGAATGCGACGTGAGCGTGGGAACTATCTACAACTACTTCTCTTCTAAGACCGAGCTGACCACCGCCACCGCGGAGCTGTACTTCAAGCGCGCCTTCTTCGAGGAATTCCGCCATCCCTCCGACGACGAGCGCTTCCTTGACTACTGCGTGCGCATGTTCGAGAGCATGGTCAAGACGCTCGAGCACTTCAGAATCCATTGGCTCAAAGGGGCCGATTCGCTGCCCGCGGCGGAAAAGGCCGCCGCTCACCTTCGCGAGGAGAAAAGCTTCAGCCATATTCGCAACGGCCTGATCACCATATTCGAAAACGACGCCGCAATCAGGCCCGACCGTCCCGAATGCCTGAGCGCCGAAGCAGTGAGCGAATTCACCTTGAGAAACGTCCTCGCGGAGCTAAAGAGCGAAAAACCCGACTGCTCGGTGCTCTTCGCCATGCTCAGCAAGGCCCTCTACGAAAAGTAGCAAGCGCCGCAGCCCGGCTCCGCCACCTGGCGCATCGCCCAATCCAGAGGCATCGGCCCGCGCGCAAACGCTCCCCAGGGACGCCCGGCAAGCTAAGCGGCCCGACCCCCGTCCCGCGACCCGCCCCTTTCCCGCCCCTGCCCTGCGCCGGTCCCCGCCCCACTGACTCCTGTCCCACGCCGAGGCGATACGCGCCGCGATGCCGATAAGGTGTAGAATCGCCTCATCGGCATCGGCGTCGCAAGCGGAAAGCCCTCGGTAGCCCCGCGACGCAACTTCACGATGCTATGCAACCAACGAAAGGATGAGCAT
>USJN01000008.1 GCA_900554945.1 uncultured Coriobacteriaceae bacterium
TTCCGACCACGAGTTCGTCGTGCAGAACCCGCCCGCCGCCCCGCTTTCGACCGCCGAACTCGATGCGGTCTATCGCTTGCCATTCGTCCGCGCCGCGCACCCCGACTACGATGCCGCGGGCGGGGTTCCCGCCATCAAGGAAGTGAAGTTCTCGCTCGCGAGCAACCGCGGGTGCTTCGGCGAGTGCGCCTTCTGTGCGCTCACGTTCCACCAGGGGCGCGTCGTGCAGGTGCGCAGCCGCGCCTCGCTTGTCGCAGAGGCTGAGGAGATGACGCACGACGCCGATTTCAAAGGCTATATCCACGACGTCGGCGGCCCGACGGCGAACTTCCGCGCGCCCGCCTGCCGCAAGCAGGTGGACCATGGCGCTTGCTGGGGGAGAAGATGTTTAGCGCCCGAACCATGTAAGAAACTCATCGCCGACCATTCCGACTACATCCGCCTCTTGCGCGAGCTGCGCGAGGTTCCCGGCGTGAAGAAGGTGTTCGTTCGCTCGGGCATCCGCTTCGACTACGTGATGCTCGATGAGAAGCATGGGCGGGAGTTCGTGCGCGAGCTGGCCGAGCACCACGTGAGCGGGCAGCTGCGCGTCGCGCCCGAGCACGTTTCCCACGGCGTCCTGTCGTGCATGGGCAAGCCCGACCACGCAATCTACGAGCGCTTCGTCTCGCTGTTCGAGGAGGAGAACGCCCGCGCGGGCAAGAAGCAGTTCATCGTTCCCTACCTTATGTCCTCGCATCCGGGTTCGACCATGAAAGAGGCCGTTGAGCTGGCCGAATTCGTGCGCGATATGGGATTTAACCCCGAGCAGGTGTCGGATTTCTACCCGACGCCCGGAAGCTTGGCCACGGTGATGTACTTCACGGGGCTCGACCCGCGCACCATGGAAACGATCTACGTGCCGAAAAACCCGCATGAGAAGGCGCTGCAGCGCGCGCTCATCCAATACCGCGACCCGAAGAATCGCGACCTGGTGCGCGAGGCGTTGCGCCGTGCTGGCCGGGAGGACCTCATCGGCTTCGACGCGAAATGCCTCGTGCGACCGGAGGGGGCGCACGGGGGCGCGCCGAAGGGGAAAGCGGCGCCAAAAGGGGATGCCCGCAGGAGCGGCTCTTCGGGTAGTGCGCCCAGTCGCAAGGGGAAGCAGTCTCGCTCGGACGGCGGCAAGGGCAAGCCAGCCCGGCAGAGTGGCGGTAAGGATGAAGCCCGACGCTCGCCCGGTAGCAAGAGCGGGAATTCCCATCCAGGCGGCGGCAAAGGTAAGGTTCCCCATTCGCATACCGGCAGGGGCAAGCGCAAGGAATCCCCTAGTGAGGGACAACGCGGCCGAGGAACGAAGAGGAAAGGGTAGGTTCGCATATGCAGGAAGGGAAGGCTTGTTCCTTCGATGTGGTGGTCGTCGGAGCTGGCATTGCCGGGTGCACGGCGGCCCGCGAGCTTGCGCGCTATGACCTGTCCATCTGTGTACTCGAGGCGGGAAACGACATTGCCTGCGGTGCGACCCGAGCGAACTCCGCTATTGTGCATGCGGGCTTCGACCCCTCGCCCGGTACGCTCAAGGCGCGCTTCAACGTCGAGGGCTCGAAGGCGTATCCGCGCTGGTGCGACGAGCTTGGCGTGCAGTTTCGTCGCAACGGGTCGATGGTGCTCGCTTTCGACGACGAGGGCCGTTTGAAGCTCGAGGAGCTTGTCCGTCGCGCCGACGCGAACGGGGTTGAGGGCGTGCGTATCGTGTCGGGGAATCGGGCGCGCGAGATGGAGCCGAACGTCTCGCCCGAGGTCGCCTGCGCGCTCGTGGCGCCGACGGGCGGCATCGTCGATCCCTATGGCTTCGCCTTCGCGGCGGCCGAGAACGCGTGCGGCAACGGCGTGAGGTTTCAGTTCAACCACCGCGTGGAGCGCATCGTCCGCGCGGACGGCGGCTTTACCCTCGAAGCTTCGGGGGAGCGTTTCTCCGCGCGGGCGGTCGTGAATGCGGCGGGACTTTTCGCCGACGAGCTGAACAACATGGTCTCGGGGGAGCGCTTCTCCATCACGCCGCGCCGGGGCGAGTACTATCTCTACGACACCGAATACGCCACTACGTTCGAGCACACGATGTTCCAGGTGCCCGGCCCGCTCGGCAAGGGAGTGCTCGTCACGCCCACGATTCACGGCAACATGCTCATCGGCCCGAACTCGGTTTCCCAGGCATCCAAGACCGACCTTTCCACGACGCAGGAGGGGCTTGCCGATATCGTCGAACGCGCGCGCCGCACCTGGCCTGCGGCTTCCCCGCGTGGCGCTATCACGAACTTCGCGGGGCTGCGCGCGGCGGGCGAGTCGGGCGACTTCGTCATCGGCGAGGCGACGGATGCGCCTGGGTTCTTCAACATCGCCTGCTTCGAATCGCCTGGTCTGACGTCTGCTCCTGCGGTGGCGACCTTCATCGCCTCCCAGGTTGCGGCTCGCCTGGGTGCGGACGGCAATCCGTCGTTTAACCCGCGCCGCGCGCCGCAGCTTCCCTTCACGGCTATGACCGACGAGCAGCGCGAACGTGCTATCGCGAGCAATCCGGCGTTCGGGCATGTGGTCTGCCGCTGCTGCGAGGTGACCGAGGCGGAAGTGGTGCGCGCGCTGCACGGCCCTCTTCCCGTGCTCTCGCTTGATGCGATTAAGTGGCGCACGGGCGCTACGATGGGGCGCTGCCACGGCGGCTTTTGCTCGCCTGAGCTTGTGGAAATCATGTCGCGCGAGCTGGGTTGCGCACCCGATGCGATCGACAAACGGCTTGTGGGGTCGAGGATGATCGCATCCGCCCGCGCCGACTACGTCGAGCTTGCGCGCGAAGGTGGGAACCCCTCCAAAGGTAAGGCTCGCGAGGAAGCGGGCGCGCGGCACGCGGCGTTGGACGTGCGGCGAAGCGAGCTGGGTGCGCCCGCGCGGATTGAGGACAGCTTCGACGTGGTCGTCATCGGCGGCGGCGCGGCGGGCATGGCGGCGGCTGCGAGCGCGCGGCGTGCGGGCGCGGCTCGCGTGGCCATGGTCGATCGCGAGGAGCGCCCGGGCGGCGTGCTCAGGCAGTGCGTGCACAACGGCTTCGGCCTGCACCGTATGAAGGCCGAGCTTACCGGCCCCGAATACGCGGCGCAAGAGGAGCAGGCAGTCATCGATGTGGGTGTGACCTGCGAATACGGCGTATCAGTGCTGCGCATCGACGACGAGGGCGCAGGAAAGCTCGTCGTCGGCACACGATTCGGTGCCGAACTTTTCCTCCACGCGAAAGCCGTGGTTTTGGCGACGGGAAGCCGCGAGCGCGGGCTGGGGGCGCTCGGCATCGCGGGGGCGCGTCCCTCAGGGGTCTACACGGCGGGTTGCGCGCAGAATTTCATGAACTTACAGGGGCTTGTCCCCGGATCGACTGCGGTGGTGCTCGGTTCGGGCGACATTGGGCTTATCATGGCGCGCCGCATGTCGCTTTCGGGAATCAGGGTGCTCGGTGTGTACGAGATTATGCCGTTTTCCTCGGGGTTGCGCCGCAACATCGTGCAATGCCTCGATGACTTTGGCATTCCGCTGCACCTGTCGCGCACGGTGGTGCGGCTTGAGGGCGAGACGCGCCTTCGAGCCGTCGTTGTGGCGGATGTCGACTCTGCGACGCGCCGTCCCATCGAGGGCACCGAGGAGCGCATCCCCTGCGACACGCTGGTGCTTTCGTGCGGACTCATTCCCGAAAACGAGGTTGCGAAAACGGCCGGGGTGACGCTCTCGCCGATAACGGGTGGCGCCGTCGTTGACGAGCGCTTGGCAACGAGCGTGCCCGGAATTTTCGCCTGCGGAAATGCTCTTCATGTGCACGATCTGGCAGACTTCGCGTCTGAGGAAGGCGAGCGGGCGGGGGCTTCTGCGGCCGCTTTCGCGCGAGGCGAGATGCAGGGTGGCTCGGCGAGCGCGGGCGAGGCACCTATCGAAGTGGTCGCCGGGGAAGGCGTGCGCTACGTCGTGCCCCAGATGATCTCCCACGATGCGGAGGGGGCGGTGATGCTTTCCTTCCGCGTGTCCGACGTCATCGAGGGCGTGCGGTTCGAAGTGCGCAAAAGCGAGGGTGCGGGTGCGGGCGAGGTGCTCGCAAGAGCACGCGATGTTGTGGCGGTTCCCGCTGAGATGAGGCGCATGAAAGTCGACGCGGAGAGCTTGGCCGAGTGCTCGCGCATCGTCGTGTCGGCGGTAAGCGGGTTTGCCGGGCGACAAGTGCCTGCCGCGGAAGGGGGCGCACGATGAGCCGGAGGATCACCTGCATCCAATGCCCGATGGGGTGCGTCATGAACGTCGGGTTTGCCGAGAACGGCGAGGTCACGAGCGTCGAGGGCAACTCATGCGGCCGTGGGAAGAAGTATGCCCAGGCCGAGGCGACTAACCCAGTCCGCACGGTGTGCGGCACCGTCTGCGCTGCGGGAAGCCTGGAGCCGGTGAGCTATCGGACGAGCGCGCCGGTGCCCAAGGCGCTTGTGGGGGATGTCGCCCGCGCGGCGGCGAGCCTTTCACTGTGCGCTCCCATCGCATTGGGCGATGTCATCTGCGAGAACGTGTGCGGCACGGGGGTTTCTCTCGTAGCGACGAAGTCGGTGGGGTAGGGCTGTCGCGCCGCCTCGTCCCACCACCGTCTCGACATGAGCGACGCGTCGCGCGCAGCCCCATCCGTGCAGTGTTTCTGCAATGCGGTCGGTCGTTCTCTCAATCGTATACAATCATAGGGTTGTATATCAGCGGCCGCGGTGCCGTTAAACCCGAGCGAGGGCACGCATGGATTTGCACATAGCGAAGCGCACGGCGCCTCTGTTGATTATGGACATCATCGCCACGTACGTGGCGTATTGGCTGGCATCGCTTCTGACCAACGTCTACGACGAGGTGTTCACCAGCAACGAGATCTTCTTCATCCTGGGAATCCTCGCTGTGGTGAACATCGCGATTATGGGTGCGTTCCGCCTGTACAACAACTTATGGGAATACGCGAGCGTCGACGAGGCGCTGCAGATTGTTCTTTCCGTGGTCTTGTCGACCCTGGTGGGAGCCGTGTTCTTGTGGGTTATCAACGTGAGGCTTCCCATCCGCGTGTTCATTGGAGCGTCGATTCTGCTCGTGTTCCTCATGGGCGGTTACCGTTTGCTGTGGCGCATCAAGCGCCGTAAGAAGCGCGCGTTCTCGGGGGATAACGTCGATCGCCCGCGGACGCTCGTCGTCGGTGCGGGGGAAACCGGCTCGCTCACCATCAACCGCATGGCCACGAAGGATCCGAACATGCCGGGCATCCCCATCGTCGCGACCGACGACGACCCAGCCAAGCGGGGCCTGCGTATCCACGGCGTGAAGGTTGAGGGCTCGACCGACGACATCGAGGAGCTGGTACGCAAGTACGATATCCAGCAGATCGTCGTTGCCATTCCCTCGTCGACCCCCGCCGAGCGCAAGCGCATCTACAAGGTGTGCACGAAAACCGAGTGTGTGCTCAAGACGCTGCCCAACATCCGCGATCTGCGCATCGACGAGCTGGGCGATGTTGCCCTGCGCGACGTCGACGTGACCGACCTTTTAGGGCGCGAGGAAGTGCAGCTCGACATGCGCATCGCGTATGCGTACGTTGCGGGCGAGACCGTGCTCGTCACGGGTGGCGGCGGCTCGATTGGCAGCGAGTTGTGCCGCCAGCTGGCGAAGGTCGCGCCGCGCCGCATCGTCATCTTCGACATCTGCGAGAACGACGCCTACATGCTCCGCCAGGAGCTGCTTCGCTCCTACGACGACATCGCGATCGATATCGAGATCGGCAGCATCTGCAACGAGGCGCGCGTGAACGAGGTGTTCGAGAAGTATCGCCCGGCGGTCGTCTTTCACGCGGCCGCCCACAAGCACGTGCCGCTCATGGAGGTATGCCCGCGCGAGGCCATCGAGAACAACGTCTTCGGCACCTTGAACGTGGTGCGCGCGGCGGACGCTTTCGGCGTGGAGCACTTCACGTTCATCTCGACCGACAAGGCGGTGAACCCCACTTCGGTCATGGGCGCCACCAAGCGCATGGGCGAGATGATCATGCAGTATTATGCGCGCACGTCGAAAACCGTGTTCGCGGCGGTGCGCTTCGGCAACGTGCTCGGTAGCAACGGCAGCGTGATTCCCCTGTTCAAGAAGCAGATTGCGGAAGGCGGCCCCGTGACGGTGACGCACCCCGACATTGAGCGCTTCTTCATGACCATTCCCGAGGCGGTGCAGCTTGTCATCCAGGCGGGCGGCATGGCGAAGGGCGGCGAGATCTTCGTGCTCGACATGGGCGAGCCGGTGAAGATCGCGGATCTGGCGAAGAACCTCATCCGTCTGTCGGGCGCGCATGTGGGCATCGTCTACACCGGCCTGCGCGACGGTGAGAAGATGTACGAGGAGCTGCTGATGGACGAGGAGAACACGCTTCCCACGTCCAACCATTCGATCATGATTTCGCAAGGCCAGGAAATCAGCCACGAGCAGGTGGCGCAGAAGCTCGGCGAGCTGCAAGAGGCAATCCGCGACACCGATGAGCAGGCAATCAAGATTCTCGAAGAGGCCGTCCCGACCTATCACTTCACGAAGAATTGCTAAAAAATGCCCGCAACCAGGGGAGGTTGCGGGCATTGCTCGCTTAGCGGCTTCTCGTCGCGTTACCCCGCGACGGAGCTTGCTGCCTACTCGTTGGCCTCGCGGGCGCGGTGCTTCTTGAGGTAGTTGGTGGTTGCGAAGAACGTGTTCACGACGCCTGTGTTCTTCAGGTTATAGAATCCCTGCCCCATAAGCCCGCGCACATAGGCGAGCTTGTCGATGTGCGGGCATTCCAGGCCGCGAAGATCGGCGAACAGGCGCTTGCAGCCAGGGGAGATTTCGGGGTCGGAAAACACCAGTACAGCATCCATGCGCTCGAACATATGGGTCGCTGCTTGGCGCACGCCCTCGCCGTCGAGCCCGACGACTTCCAGGATGCCCGAGAGATACGTGAAGCCGCGGCTGTTGTGCGCGCGCAGGATGCTCTCGTCGGTCACGCCGAGCTTCTCGAGGATATCCATCATGTCGTTCCAGCGCTCGAGCGGCAGAAGCGTGCTGCGCTTTGCGAACGCTTCGGACTTCTCCGGCGTCTCCTCGCGATAGCAGTAATACTCCTTGTCGGTGTAGAGGATGCGGTCGGTCTGACAGAGCGTCTCGATGAGGAACGGATTGTCCGCCCAGCCCGCGCCGGGAATCTCACGGAAGCGAATGCCCTTGTCAAGCAGGTACTGCTTGCGATAGATCGCCGACCAGATGGATGGGTGGTGGCACAGCAGATGCGCCGCGTCCTTAATGGCAAACGGCTGGACGGGCGGGTTGATGCGTCCGTGGTAGCTGCAGTTCATCTTGCGCTGCTTGGGCGTGTCGGGCAACCAGATGCGCCAATAACCCGACTTCACGATGTCGATCGGCTCGGGGTACATGCGCGCGAGCGCGAGCAGGTCGGAATACATGCCGCTCTCGATCCAGTCGTCGGGTTCGAGGATGGAAATCCACTCGCCGCGCGACTCGTCGAGCCCGCGGTTGCAGGTGGCGCCGTAGCCTTGGTTGTGCTTGTCGATCACCACGATGCGCTCGTCGCGCGCGGCATGGGCGCGCATGATGTCAAGCGAGTTGTCGGTGGAGCCGTCGTTTAAGCAGATGATTTCCAGGTTCTTGTACGTTTGCCCCTCGACGCTGTCGAGCGCCTGATCGAGATAGGGACCTGCGTTGTAGATGGGGATGATGACGGAAACCAGCGGTGCGAACTGCGAAGATGACATGATGCTCCTATTCGTTTTCCTGCGTATCCGCGGATACGGCATCGGCAGACGTGGCGTCCGTGCGCTCAGTCTTAATGGGCTGCGCGTCCTCGGCACCCGCATCCGCAAGCCCTGCGTCCACGAGCGTTTCCTGCACAGCCTTCCCGAGCATCTCCTTGTCGAGTCGCCCGAACTGCGAGGAATCGCCCAAGAAGGTGAGGTGCTTCACGCTGCCGCCCTTCTTCTTGATGTAGCTTACGGCGTGCGCGACGCTATCGAGGTTTTGCGGGTCTTCCAGAAGGAAGGCGGAATCGGTCTTGGCGGCCCAGGCGCCGGCGGCGAACGCGTCGGCGGGGTTCCATACCGAGCTCACGATGAGGTTGCCGATCGTGAGTCGCGCGCCCTCGACCTGGCCCGAGGTGATGAGGTCGTTGATCTTCTCGTTGGCGTCGTAAGGGTTCTTCCCGATGAGGCGCTCGCTTTTCACGCCGTGCTCGGCGCAGGCGGCGAGGAACGTGTCGGGGATATGCTTGTCGACGCCCAGCGCAATCAGATCGGTGAAGTCGCCGCCTTGGATCGATGCTGCCGTGGCGTCGTCGATCACGCCGAGTTCGCGAATGTAGAACACGGGGATATGCTGGTTGAACAGCAGCGGCGAAAGCGTGATCAGGTCACCGAGGCAGTCGTGGTGCGCGATGATGGCGAGCTTGCTCCAGCCGGGCACGCCGTCTTCCTCCGCCGCGCGCTTTCCGAAGTCGAAGATGAGGCGCGCAAGCTCGACTGACTCGTTGCAATCGATGCGGCAGATCGCACACCCGTCGCCTGCAGCGTCCTTCGCCTGCTCGGCCACTTCGGAAGAGAGCACGTCCTCGCCGCCCAAGACGACGATGCGGCGCGGCGCGAGACTCGCGATCTCTTGAGCGACCACGTCGGGCAGCGACTCATTCTTCGAGAGCAACACCGGCGCGTCGAGCATGCCGGAGAGCCCTTGCGCGGACATGCACGGCAGGCTGAAGTCGCCCGACGCCAGGATGACGCTACCATCCTGCGCGAACTTGCACTTCTCTGCGATTTTCACGGCGGTGCCGTAGCGGTTCTCGCCGGCGACGGAGCTCACGAGCCCCTCGGGCACGCGGGTGGGGGAGTTCAGCATGCTGAACACGGCGGCCTCCGACTCGGCCGAGCCCACATGCC
The DNA here is from genome assembly GCA_900554945.1 of uncultured Coriobacteriaceae bacterium. Classification (GTDB taxonomy): domain Bacteria; phylum Actinomycetota; class Coriobacteriia; order Coriobacteriales; family Eggerthellaceae; genus Ellagibacter. The sequence continues at coordinate 8,982 of USJN01000008.1, forward strand.
CGCCGAGCACGCGGTAGGTGCGGCATACGTCGGCAGCCGAGCCCATCATGCGGGTGTGGCCCTTCTCAATCCAGATGGCCTTGTTGCACAAGCGCTCGATCTGGTCGTTGTTGTGCGACACGATGAGCACGGTGACGTCGTGTTCTTTAATGAGCTGCGTGATGCGGCGCTCGCATTTCTGCTGGAACATGAAGTCGCCGACCGAGAGCACCTCGTCGACGATGAGGATTTCGGGCACGATGACCGTGGCGATGGCGAACGCGATGCGCGCGACCATGCCCGACGAGTAGTTCTTCATCGGCATGTCGAGGAACTTCTCGACCTCCGCGAAGTCGACGATCTCGTCAAAGTGCTGCTGGATGAACTTCTTCGAATAGCCCAGAAGCGCGCCGTTCAAGAAGATGTTCTCGCGCGCGGTGAGCTCCATGTCGAAGCCGGCGCCGAGCTCGATCAAAGGCGCGATGCTGCCGTTGATGGTGCAGGTGCCCTCGGTGGGCTCGAGCACACCGGCGATAATCTTGAGCATGGTGGACTTGCCCGAGCCGTTCGTGCCCAGGATGCCGAACACGTCGCCCTTGCGGACGGTGAACGACACGCCGTCGAGTGCTCGGAACTCCTTGAACATAAGCTCGCGCTTTGCAAGGGCGATGGCGTATTCCTTCAAGCTGTTGAGCTGCTGAGATGCCATGTTGAAGACCATGGACACGCGGTCCACGTCGACCATGACGGGCCGGTCGTCGACTGCGGCGGCAAGCTCGCGCTCGATGTCGCCGAGCGGGGTGGTGTTGATGTTCTCGGGCATAGGTTCCGCCTAAACGTAGAGGATGAACTTCTTCTCGGTCGCCTTGAACACGGCGAAGCCGATGGCGAAGGTGATCGCGGCCATGCCGAGGCAGATGAGGTTCTCGGTGAGGCCGGGCACCGTGTTGTACATCGCGATGTCGCGGAAATAGCACACGTAGTGGTACATCGGGTTGAACGCCTCGGCCGCCTGCATCCAGTCGGGCAGAAGGCCCACCGGGTAGAACAACGGCGTGGCGTAGGTCCATGCGGTGATGACGACGCCCCACAGGTGGCACACGTCGCGGAAGAACACGGCGAGCGAGGAGAGCAGCATGCCGAGCCCCGCGCAGAAGAGCAGCATGAACACGAGCAGAATGGGCATCGCGAGCAGGTTCACCGTCGGCGGGATGCGGAAGAAGAGCATGACGATGACGACCGCGATGAGGGAGATGGCGAAGTTCACGAGCGTGAAGAGCACCTTCTCCAGCGGGAAGATCATCTTCGACACGCGCACCTTCTTGATGAGCGGCGCCGATTCGAGGATGGAGCCCATGGCGGACGACGTCGAGTCGGCCATGAGCGAGAAGAGCACGTTGCCCAGGATGAGGTACATGGGGAAGTTCTGCACGTCGTCGCCGAACTTGAGCACGTTCGTGAACACGGCGGCGAGCACGCACATCATGAGCAGGGGGTTTAGGACCGACCAGAGAACGCCCAGGACGCTTCGGCGGTACTTGAGCTTGAAGTCCTTCGACACAAGCGATGTGATGGTGAACCAATTCCGCTTGAGCGTGGCCTTGGTCGATGCGGTTTGAGCCATAGGGTCCTCAACGGTCGGGTGCATTGCGCGCGCCGAGGGTCGGCCCTTGGCGCAACTCATCATTTTATAGCGCTTTGGACGGGGTCTTCCGCATGCGCATGAAAAGCCCAGATTGCCCGCGCGAGCGGTCGTGCGACTGCTCGCGAGCGGCGGTGCGCGAGGGAACGTGGCGCCGCTCGTGCATGCGCGTTGCGAGGGGTCGTGCGGGCGCAGCGGCCCTCCGTTGTGCCGATGCCGTGTGCGATGTGTCCGCGATGCGTGCGCTCGCGTATACTCAAGGAGAAGGCGAGCGGAATGCCGCCTTCCCTTACGATACGCACAAGATTCGGAGTATAAACATGGCTATCTTGCGACATCGGAGTATCTGCGCCTTGAGCGCCCTTATCCTCGCGGCAGTTTGCGCATTGTGCGTCGTCTCGCCTGGTTGCGCGCTTGCTGCAGAAGTCGACGCACAGACGGACGACGCCAACAGCTGGCGCTTCGCGGACGGGCAGCTTTTGACGGTGCCCGGCTTGGGCGGCATCTCGCTTCTCTCGAGCGAAAGCTACACCGAGTTCGACGCGACGCTCACCCCTAACGGCTATGCCACAGTGAACCGCCAGACCGGCTCGCAGCGCCTTATCCCCGGCGCCCTCGCCAAGGGCATCGACGTGAGCGAGTGGAACCGCACGATAGACTGGGAAGCTGTGAAAAACGACGGCGTGAAGTTCGCCATCATCCGTGTGGGCTACGGCAACGACCTTACCAACCAGGACGATAAGTACTGGCTGCGCAACGTCTCCGAGTGCGAGCGACTGGGCATTCCGTACGGCGTCTACATTTACTCCTACGCCAAGAACGCCGACATGGCGCGAAGCGAGGCTGACCACGTCCTTCGTCTGATTGCGGGGCATGACCTAAGCTATCCAGTGTACTTCGACATGGAAGACAACTCCCAGCTCAATGCAACGGGCGGCGACCCGACCGAGCTTGCGAAGATCGCGAGCGCGTTCAGCGAGAAAATCGAGGCTGCAGGCTACGACGTGGGAATCTACGCGAACCGAAACTGGTTTACGAACTATCTGACCGATCCCGTGTTCAACAACTGGGTTCGTTGGGTCGCGGAATACGGCGTCTCGCAGTGCCAGTACGGCGGTGAGTACGGCATGTGGCAGCTCTCGAGCGGTGGACGCGTGAAAGGCATCGACTATCCCGCCGATGACGAGGGCGGACGCGTCGACGTGAACCTCATGTACCGTGCGGGCTACTCCAGCGACGTGGCTGCCGACGATTGGTTCGTCGAAAGCGGCGCCTTCGACTATGTGGTCATCCGCGAAATCATGGGGAATTATTCGGGTACGAACCTTTTCGGGCCCTACGATACGATCACGCGAGCCCAGGTGGCGACCATCCTGTGGCGTCTGGCGGGAAGCCCCGCTTCGAGCATCTCGCAGCCTTTTAGCGACGCGGACCCGAACGAGTACTACTATAAGGCGCTTTGCTGGGCGAAGGAGATCGGCGTCTCAACGGGCTACAGCGGCACCGATTTCTTCGGCCCGAACGACCCGGTGACGCGGGAGCAGCTGGCAACGCTGTTCGCCCGCTATGCGAGCGTGGTCGACGGGCGCGATACGTCAAGCGATTGCACGGCCATGAACTCGAAGAACGGTGCGGACGAGGTGAGCGACTATGCGCGCGAGGCAATGGGATGGGCAGTGGACACGGGTCTCATCACCGGCGTGAACGGCACCGACCTTGAACCCGGTGGCACCGCGTGGCGCGCCTCGATGGCTGAGATGGTGAAACGCTACACAAGCTTCTAATTTGCCCGCCGCGATTTTTTTCGCGGGCGTACGTCTTTTTTGAGGTGCGCTCTCTCGCGGCGTACCGCGTTGTCGGGCTCGTCTTGATACGTTGATTGTGCATGGGAGGCGTCGCGTCGTGCGGCGCCTTTCCCGAAGGAAGGTGCTTCGGATATGGAAAAAACCTACTGCAAAATCGTGCTCATCGCCCGTATGGGAGCGGGCGTCGCAACCCCCGCGTTTTGCGCGAAGAGGGCGTTTGAAAAGCAGGGGCACACGGTGTTCCTCTTCACGCCGAACATGTGGCCCGAGCTTTTCGACGAGGCTGGCACCTTCGATGCCGCGGCGCTGTCCCGCTTCTTCGAGGTGCAGCGTCCCGATTGCCTGATGCTCGCCGAGGGCATGGGTGCGCGCGGGCTCGACGCTGCCGCTTCGCGCGGCGTCGCCGTGGGCATGCTTGCCGCTTCGCGATCCGAGGCCGAGGCGAGCGTGGCGAAGTCGAGCGGTGCGCCTTTCGACTTCGCGGTAACGATTTCCGGGCGCTCGCTGCGTCTGGAGGAGCTCGACGGGTTCGAAGGCGTCGTGGGGGCGTGCGCTCCCGCTGTCGATGCCGCCTACGCCTCGACGCCGATTGCGAACTTGGTGGCCTTCGGGCCCGGCGTCATGTGCCTGCAAGACGCGTCGCCCGCTCGCGTCGCCTTCTTCGATGAGCTGGTCGCAGACGAGCGCTTTAAGGGAGCCGTCCGCTGCTTCGGCGCCGGGTGGCCCGAGCGCTTCGCGTCCGACCCGACGTTTACCCACATCGCCTACTCCGCCCGTTCGAGTGCGGCGTGCGTGGTGTTCGGGGACCTGGGTGCGGGCTCGCAGAATGCGAACGCCCCAGCCGACGCTCGGGACGTGAAGTCCCCGGCGGATGCGCTGCTGACGGACGAGGCGCTTGTGCTCGTCCATGCCGATGGGGCGAAGCTTGCGTGCGTGGGCGAGGGCCTTTCCCCATGGCGCGCGGAGCGGATGGACATTTGCGAGAAGGATGTTACCGCGGCGCGCGAGGCGCTCATCGCGGCGGTTGCGGAGCAGCATTCGGGCGATGCCGCGTTCGAGAGCCGTCGCCTTCCCGTCGATTCGCAAGGTCCCTTCCTTGATGGGTCGCTGCTTGCCGCCCTCGAGAGCGTGCGCGAACAGCTTGCCGAGCGGGGGCTTATGGCGGGCCTTCCCGCGCCGCGCACGATCGTCTCGGTCCTCGGCTACGTGGGCATGGGCAACTTCGGCGACGAGTACATCCTGGCAACGGTCGACAGGCGCCTGCGGGAGCTGGTCTGCGGTTGCTCCATCGTTGCTGTCGGGGAAAACCCGCTGCATACCCTGCGCGAGCGCGGCATCTACTCCATCACGCTTCAGGACAAGCGCGTCCTCGACCGGGTGCTCGCCGCGTCCTCGGCGGCCCTCGTGATCGCAGGTCTCCTCTTCGACCAGGGAATTCGCTGGTCAATCGGGAAGGCGGAGCTTGCCTCGTCGATGCCGCACACCGACATCGCGGGTATCGCCGCTTACGTGGAGCTTGCTTACATGAACGATGCGCGCCCGGTGCTCTACGGCATCGGCGCGGGACCGCTCGACGTGGCGGACGGCCGCTCGCTTGTGCGCCTCATGGGACGTCTGGGCGCGCTGTTCCTCACGCGCGATGAGGCGACCGCCGAGCTCATCCGCTCGTGCCGGGTGCGCAACGAGCAGGTGATAGCGCTTGCCGATTGCGCGTTTTTGGGAAGCGCTTCCGACACTTCGTTCGTCGACGAATGGTTTGCCTCCGAAGGAATCGACCCCGCGTCGCGCAGGGTCGTGGCGGTTTCGCTGCGCGAATACGAGAACGCGCCCGGCGATTTCGCCGAGCGGGTTGCCGCCGCGATTTCGAGGGTACAGGCGGCTCATCGCGACGTGGTCTTCACAGCGTGTATCCTCGACTCGAGCGACCGTGCGCTTGCCGAGCGCATCGGGGCGCTTCTTCCCGCTCAGGCGGTGCTCCGCATCTTCGACGCGGGGGAACGCATAGAGCCGGTGGTGGACTTCCTCTCGCGCTGCTCGGCTGGCCTCTCGATGCGCTACCATGCGTCCCTTCTGCTTGGATCGTTCTGCAAACCATGCGTTGGCCTGGGATATCTTCCCAAGGTGGTGTCGCTTTACGAGGACTTGGGGCAGGCGGACACGCTGCTTTCCATGAACGCGGACACCGCGGAGATCATCGCGGCTCTGGAATCCGTCCTCGCCTTTGACGCCCAGCGCGCGTTCGCGCTGACGAACCGCGTGTCCGAGCTGTGCAAGAAGAGTGGCGAATCGGAGAGCATCCTGCTTGATGCCATCGCCTCGATCGCGCCCGCGAAGCGCGGGGAGATTCCCGAGGAGCTCTTCTTGAACCGCGTGGCGAATGATATCGCCGAGAAGGATCGCCTTCGGGCGCAGATCGCGCGGGAGCGGAGAAGCGTCGAGGAGGCACGTGCCCGCTGCGCCGAGGTGGAACGCGAGCGCGACGCGGCGCGCGGCGAGGTGGAGGAGTATGCGCACTCGTATTCCTACCGCGTGGGATCGACCCTGCTCACCCTGCCCCGCAAACTTCGCGAGGCGCT